>JBJKSS010000457.1:0-3212 GCA_046703745.1 Spirochaetota bacterium | reverse complement strand
TTTAAAAGCTGTTATTTAGCCCCGGCGTTTTTTGCAAAATCAAGTGTCACAAATTTTTCAAGGTCGATCTTGCCCGACATCGCCCCGCCAGCTTTTGTCAAATAGTCCTGGATGGTTTCCAGATCATTGAGATTTGGCAGTAATTCCGAATATTTTACCCTGTCTATCGGGTCCGTCAGGACTCTTGTCATAACGTCCTCATCCTGTTTGAGAAACAACGCACCGATTTTTGCAGCAACATCCGGCTTTTGATCTTTCAAAAGACCGGACTTGACAAGACTGCTGGTTATTTCCTGAACAGCTTCAGGATATTTCTGGATAATTTCCTCTTTCATGACGAAGATGCAGCATGGATGATTGGGCCAGAGGTCCTTCGACAGTTTGAATTCCTCGCCATAGCCCTGCTTGATTACCTGGCTTCCGAAAGGTTCGGCAACAATAAATCCGCCGATCGTTCCTTCCTCATCCATTGCCATGTATTCAGGGATCTGACTCGGTGCTGCGACTTCAAACACAACGTCCTTGTCAGGCCCAACTTCAAGACCTTTTTCCTTGAGCATCCTGTCGAAAAGCATCATGTGAATCGACAGATGGAAAGGAATTAAAACCGTTGTCCCTTTAAAATCCTCAACTTTTTTTATATTAAGCCTTTTATTTGTAATTATAACGCTGCCGTTTTTATGACCGATAAGCACCATCTTGATTTTTTCACCGGAGTGGAATAACTCCATTGCATAAGGAGCGAGGATAAAGGCGCCGTCAATCTCATTGTTTTTAAGGGCATCGCCAATGTAATCCCAACCCACCATCGATACAGTCTCGATATTACAGTGTTGAAAGGTTTCTGTACCTTTCTGCAGCTTGTATTTTGTAATTCCCAAAATCAAATGGTCCGTTATATTTAAATGACCTATCTTAATTACTGGTTTTTCCGCCATAATAATCTCCTGTTTATAATTTAAGGGATTAAATAATGATATCTTCCGGCATAAAAATTATAGACCGCATAATAAAATTATTTAGAGAATCTCTGCAACACCATGACTATTCTTTCAAGCACCTTTTTCCTGTCAAGGGGCTTGATAATGTAGTTTTTTGCACCCAAAAGAAGTGATTTTTTAACAAGCTCCTGCTTTCCAAGCGCACTGATCATTATGATCTTGGCTTCCTTGTCAAATTCGATGATTTTTTCAAGGGCAGAAATACCGTCCATTTTGGGCATTGTGATATCCATGGTTACAAGATCAATACCCGGATGATGTTCCTTGTACTTTTCGATGGCTTCTTCACCGTCACTTGCCGTGTCAATTACATTGAATTGCTCGGATTGAAGAATCTGTGACAATTGTTTTTTGACAAAGATGGAATCATCTACAATCAGAACATTATACGGTGTGCCGTCAGGCCTTAAACCGTCAGGTGCTTTGGCATTTAAATTAGGAAAATCTGCGTTTGATTTCATACTAATATCCCTATTTTTAATAAAATGATAGTTTTGATAAACTAAAAAGTCAAGTATATTTCTTAAAAAAAAATAATTTTTTAAAAAAAATATTTTACTTAATTATATCAAATTAATCGAAATATTCTCGCATATTTATAATAAATTTAAAAATTAATTCAGGAAATTAAACATAAATTTTAAAATCTGCTCGAAAAGACATCAGAAGCACCTGTCTTTTTGCCAAACCCGGCCATTTACTGAGGCCCGGCAGTCTTTCGCATGAAAAACAATTGTTCGCCGATTATTTTAAAACCTAGCTTTTCATAAAAAGCGGTATTTTTCCCCTGACAGTAAAGCTCAATCCTTTCAACAGTCTGCAATTTTTCAAGAAGTTTTCCAACAACAATTTTTCCGAATCCCTGCTTCCTGTATTCCGAAGCGACTATCACATCGTAAACAAAGGCACGGTAAATATGGTCGGTCAAAAACCTGGCAAATGCCATAACCTTTTCATTTGATTTGTCTATAACTGCAATATATTCACAATTTGAAAGCATGAATATTACATCAGTGATGTTCCTTGTCCTGGACCAGATTTCATTTTTGTACATTTCTACAAGATTTTCAATCTGTGCCCTGCTTATTTTGTCTGTAAAATAATATTCCATAAAAACCCCGTCATAAAAATTATAAACTGCGCATTAAAACGCATTTTACCAGACCTTCTATCCTGAATGTTGCCGGGTCGGCATCAAAAGGCTCGAAATCCGGGTTGAATGATTTAAGTGTCACCTTGCCGTCTTTTCTGACAAACTGTTTTATCAGGGCCATGCCCCTGTCAACACAAACGACCGTTGAATAATTTTCCGCAAAATCCGATTTAACGGCAACAACCATGTCTCCGTTGATTATCCTGGGAGCCATAGAATCACCGTTTGCCTTTACAAGAAAAGCGTTATCAAGTGAAAAATCCAGCATCTTTGATGAAACCGGTATTTTATCTATCGGAGTGCCGTCAAGAAACCTTCCTCCCGGGCCGCATTCTGCAAGACCGTATAAGTTGAGGAACATCATTTTCATGTCATCATCCGAAACCACCTTATAATCAGCAGGATTATTGGTATCCCTCCTTAACAGGCCTTTTTTCTCAAGTTGCTGCATATGATGAAACACTACGCTTGTTGAAGATAAATTGAGCCTTGCCTGTATGTCCCTAACGGTTAAAGGCTCACCTGTATTATATTTTAACAATTCCAGCAATTGTTTTTGTGTTGGATGAAGTATTTTCACAAAAATTCCTTTAATTTTAAAAATTTTTTAAAAAAATCTCTTGACAATGTTCTAATTATGTTCTATTCTAGAACATAATTAGAACATTGTCAAGTGTTGTTTTTTTTCTGCATAAGCTTCCTTAAGTAATATCTCTCCCCCCAATTTTTATAAATGGGAGCTTTTGTATTTTATTACATCTGTCTTATAAAATAAACCAAATTTTAATTCTTTCTGCAAAAAATGTATAAAATAACGTGATATAAGTATATAATTCAGTAAAATAGTCGATATTATACTGATACAGGTTATTTATGCTTGAATACATAATCAAGAACAACATCGATGACAGGATTCTCAGAAGAGCAAAGACCATCCTTGAGGAAGGCGGGCTGGTCGCATATCCCACTGATACAAGCTGGGCGATAGGATGCAGCGTCCAGTCAAAAAAGGGCATCGAAAAATTAAGACGGCTCAAAGGGGACTTCCAGAATTATAC
>JBJKSS010000456.1:0-4533 GCA_046703745.1 Spirochaetota bacterium | reverse complement strand
ATATATAATTAGCAGGAGCTGGACTTGAACAAGCGACCTTCGGGTTATGAGCCCGACGAGCTACCAACTGCTCTATCCTGCGTTGTTATGACTGTTCCTGTTATTGTTTATATATCAATTAACCTGATTTGTCAATCCACTAAATCCTGTTTTATTCGGCCGTTTCCCGATTTATCAGCAATTAATGTTGTAAAATTTCAGATAATATTTTTGTTTAAAACAAATTGTGTTATAATTTAGAAAAATTGTCAAAGGCTCGATTGCAAAATGAAAAAACCGCTGCAAAATATTTTGGCTCAAAACTCGAACAATGAAATTGCCTATCTCTGCGGAAGATGCGGCAAGGAAATTAAAAAGGAAGCCACGGTTTGCATTCATTGCGGTGCAAAGCTCGGCGACATAAGGTGCCCATTTTGCAATTTTGTCGGAAGCATGAATGATTTTAAATATGACACTTGCCCGAAATGCGGAAGGAAAAACAACAGTGATCCGTTTAAGAAGAAAAATATAATACAAAAGGAAATGCCGTTTTCCTCAAGATTGTTCTGGATACTGTTTCTTTCCCTGCTGCTCCTGCTCGGGATACTGGGGTTGATATTTTTATACAATTTTGGATTAATTTGAAACCGGGAATAAAAATGAAGCATACAAGCAAATATTTTCTTAGAAATATAATGATCGTATTGATCGGACTGTTTTTTATCATAGTATTATATATTACACACCTGATGGCAAATCTGGTTGTCCCGATAATTGTCGCTTTTTTTACAGCCATGTTCCTTCATCCTTTTATTATAAGATTGAAAAATATCAAGATTCCGAATTTAATATCGATATTTTTCGTTTATGTAATCTTCATTATTACAATGTCGATAATTCTCATTATCCTCGGGATATCTTTTACAAAATTTCTTCGTGACCTTCCGGATCTGACCAAAAATTTCAGCAAGGACATTCTGAATTATCTGAACAATTTGTATGACATCAAATTTTTCAAGGACAACATATCGATCGATGAGTTGAGGAAAATACTCAAGGATACGATAAGTTTTGATAATTTGAATATTTTTATCATAAAGCCGATTTTCAAGACTTTAAATATAATAGAAAGCATCATACTGTTTTCATTTGCATTGATTTTCATCATGCCTTGGTTTGAATCGATATATGACAAGGTGCTGATTGCATTCCCCGGGAAAAAAGGCAGGAAAATCAATGAAATAATCTTAACGGTAGTGGATCAAATCCAGCGTTATATGTCTGCCAAATTCATAGTAAGCCTCCTGGCCGGATTTACAGGGTTTATCATCTGCCTGATTTTTAATGTAAAATATCCCGTTTTATGGAGAGCGGTAATATTTGTCATGAATTTTATTCCTTTTATCGGCCCTGCCATCGGGGTATCATTACCGGTTTTACTTTACCTTCTCCAGTTTCAGTCGTTTTTGAATTCAAGTCTTTTGCTTTTGGCACTTGTCATAGACCACGTAATTATCGCTTATGCAGTCGAGCCGCTTGTCATGAGCAAAGGTGTAAATTTGAATCCTTTATTCATACTGATTTCCCTGTTGATATGGGGCTTTGTCTGGGGAATCGCCGGGGTCATTCTGTCCATACCGATCATGTCGGCATTAAATTTGATCTTTGAAAATATTGGCCCCCTGAAATTTGTGAGTATTTTGATTAGTACCAAAGAAAAAAAATTGCCAAAAATGAATAAAGATGTTAAAAGTAATAAAAATTTTGCATGATCGCCAGTGTAGCTCAATGGTAGAGCAATTCACTCGTAATGAATAGGTTGAGAGTTCGATTCTCTCCACTGGCTTGTTTTAAACCAGACAGATTGTGATATCACCCGATTTTTGCAGAATGAACCGTTGATTTTTTAGCTTCCGGCATATTTTTATGGGTAATAAATTGCAATTAAGAATGCTTCTCGTTTTATTTCTATTAATTCCGTCACTGCATATTAATTCCCTGGAATTCGACGATCTTACAAACGATTATACGGCAACAATCGATTTTACAGGCAGCCACAGGAAGGACAACACTTCAGACAGGACAGATGCCACGGATGATAAAAATAAAAAGGAAGATCAGACAGGCGACAGGAACAGCAAAACCTTTTTCGGTAATTACTGGTATTCGAGGCAGAATATTTACTTCATGCATTCAACGGAAATGGGCGTAAGCGGCACCAAGGATTTCATCGAAGAAAATTTTTTGTTCAAATACAGGTTCAGATCGAAAAACAGGAACGCATTCGCAATTAGGCTTTTTCATTACGGTTTTGCGCCGGGAGTGTTCAGCAGCAATTTTACTTTTTTCAATTTTGCCGTTCTCGGCGGATTCGAATATCTTTATAAAATTTTCGGGCCCACATCGGGATTATTTGCATGGGCCGATATAGGCGGCACCAATAAAAATTTTGCGATTAATATCGGGATCGGGCTTGGTGACAGGAACCGTGACGGCGTGGAGTTTAACATCCTGTACATGCATAACCTCGGCATCCAGAGCAGGCTTGATTTTTATTTTTTGTTCTGGGATGTATTCACACTGAGGGGCAAGCTTGGCATAGATGTTAAATTTACCGACGGCATGGAAGATATAGATATTTTCACCCTCCTCAACGGCCTTTACCTCGGATTTTTTATAAATCATGTTTTCAGGCTTGAGTTCGGCGGAGGATTCACCGTAAACCAGTATGGATTTTTCAGCGGGTTCGGCGGGGCCGATCTTATAATAAATATTTTTTAAAGGTATGGAAGAATGAAGACTGCCGTAATTATAACCATAGGCGATGAAATACTGAAAGGCAAGATAGATGATACAAATGCGACTTTCATTTCAAGATGGCTCCACGGGCTGGGCCTGGCCACAGAGCGAAGAGTTACTGTTGGCGACAGCATAGATGACATTGCAGACGCATTGATGCATTCGTCAGAAGCAGGTCTTGTGATATTGACCGGCGGCCTCGGCCCCACTGACGATGATGTCACGAGGGAAGGCTTTGCAAAATTCCTGGGGGAAAAACTTCAGTTCAATGAAGATGCCTGGAGTAAAATCGGAAAATTTTTTAAATCCAGAGATTTACCGATTGCGGAATCCAACAGGAAGCAGGCAATGACAATTGAAGGTGCTGAAATCCTCCCGAACGACAACGGTACGGCACCGGGGATATTTTATGATGCGGGGAAAACAATTTATGCCGTTTTGCCCGGGCCGCCCCGGGAAAACCGCGACATGATAGAAAACAGCCTTTTCAAAAAATTGAAAGAAAGGGATTTATTAACCCAGGACATAACCACAAAAATAATCAGGGTTTACAATACTGGTGAAAGCGCTATTGCTGATATTTTAAAGGATTACAGGCCCGGCTGCGGCATAGGTTACTACTTCAGCCAGGAAGGCTATGTCGAGATACATATTATCAGGGCGGGCCTTGACAGAAAGCAGAATTTAAAAGATGTTGATGACTGCTATATGGAGATTACGAAAAGATTGTCGGCAAACAACATTGATTTTACCGAAAACCGGGCTCAGTCCCTGATTCTCCTGGAGTTTCTTAAAAGTAAAAAACTGACACTGTCCTTTGCAGAGTCGATAACAGGAGGCAACCTCGCCGGAGAGTTTGTGAAGAATGCAGGGGCGTCCGATGCGCTTGCAGGCGGAGTTGTCGTTTATTCCAACGAGAGCAAGATAAAGCTCCTCGGTGTGAAAGAAGACACTATCGTTTCACACGGGGCCGTCTCTGAACAAACTGTGAAAGAAATGACAATTGGTTTGAAAAAATTATTCAATACAGATGTTTGTGTGTCGGTTTCAGGTATTGCCGGGCCATCCGGTGCTACTGATAAGAAGCCGGTCGGACTTGTTCATTTCGCCTTCATGTTCAATGATGAGTTGATAACCCGCAAAGAGGTCTTTTTTGGCAGCCGCGAGAGAATAATTAAAAGGACCGTGAATTACTGCTATCTTGAAATACTCAAATTTTATAAAGCCGTTTGATGATTTATCCGGTCTTGTATTTTTAAATATATTCCTGTAAAATTTGAAAAATTATAATTTTTATTTTCAAAAAATTCAATTTGCAATTATAATGATAAATTGAGTTTTATTCTACAGGAGGTGGATATGCAGTTTAAGCCTTTTGAATTCGGCATAGAAGTCAGCGGTAAGGCAGTGTTTTCAACCCTGGACGGTATGGGCAGCTTGAGGATTCCTTCCGGCAACGGTCTTGCGGGAATGGGGCTCGAGAAAGACGATAACGGTATAACGGCTATAGACTGCGACAAATGGTACTCGCAGGAGATGTGGCTCAAACTGATAGAATTCATAGCTGTTATGTACGGGGACTCGGTTTTATTCAAAATCGGCTCGTCCATCCCGGATAATGCGATGTTTCCGGATACCGGGCCCACAATTGTCGACGCCATAAAATCGATCGATATTGCGTATCACATGAACCACAGGAAAAACGGCGTTGTTATGTATGATGAAATCAACAAGACAATGATGGAAGGCATCGGC
>JBJKSS010000455.1:0-3901 GCA_046703745.1 Spirochaetota bacterium | reverse complement strand
CTCATGGTGAGCGTCATCATGAGCATCTTCATTCTCATGATGACGCTCACCATGTGAATGAGCATGAAAATGCAAATAATTTCCAGACAAAAACACATTCGCATTTGCATATGCATAAAAAAAATGTTCATTATCACGGGCATGTGCCGGATATTCATCGCAGGCATTGCACTAAAGATTAAAAACGTACAAGGGGAAAACATGAAAACAAAATTATTTTTTTTGTCACTCTTTTATTTTATCCCTGTCCTGCTTTTATCTCCGGAGAATAATGTTAAGCTTGAATTGACACAAACCGTTAAACTGCCGAATGTGGCCGGAAGGATTGACCACATGGCGATTGATGTCAGGGGAAGCCGGATTTTTATGGCGGCATTGGGAAACAATTCTCTTGAAATAATTGATCTGGAAAAATCCCGTGTTATAAAAAGCATACCCGGACTTTCCGAACCGCAGGGTGTTGCCTATGTTCCCCAATTTGATAAAATATATGTGACCAACGGAGGAAACGGCGATTGCAATATATTTGACGCAAAGACATACAAGTTGATTTCGACGGTAAGGTTAAATAATGATGCGGATAATGTGCATTATGACGAGGCAAAACGAATTCTATATGTCGGCTATGGTGACGGGGGAATATACGGAATTAATGTAAAGAATGACAGTGAATTTCTTAATATCCAATTCTCAGGTCACCCCGAAGGATTTGCAATAAAAAAAAACGGAAGCAGGATATTCGTTAATGTCCCTGAATTTGAACGAAGCATACTGATAATTGACCGTTACAGAAAAAATATTATTGAAAGATGGAAAATCGGAAATTTGATTTCAAATGTATATTCGAATTTTCCGCTTTGCCTTGATAATACCAACAACAGATTATTCATAGGCACATTCATACCTTCAAGCCTGATAGTGATCGATTCTATGTCCGGTAAATTAATAACAAAACTCGGCATACCTTCCGACTGCGATGATATATTTTACGATGAAGCGGATAAAATAATTTTATTGTCATGCGGAGAAGGATTTATTGATGTAATAAAACAGAACGGCCCTGATGAATACAGGGAACTGTTTAAGGTTCCTACTTTTAAAGGAGCAAGAACATCGCTTTTTACAGAAGAACCCGGACTTTATTTTTTAGCTGTCCCGAGGCATGGCAATAATGCCGCGGAATTGCAGGTATATAAAATAATAAGGCACTAAAGGAGCGAAGCAATATTCGGATTTTAAAAAAAATCAAAACTAATTTTCCGTTTTCCATATACCCGATAAAAACAACTCAAGGGCATAGATAATAAAGGACAATGCAAATCCCAATGCCATGAAAAATGATATTATCTCAGCCGGAGCTTTGATGAAAAAAATCCCGCACAAATACGAAAAGACAATACCCGCCACGCCAACTATAGACAGGGTTATCAGTGTCGCGCTTTTTACTGCTATGGATACGATTACCAGGGCTATTGAACACAAGATCAGGATCAAGCCTGTTATGAAGTGAAAAAGCAGCATGCCGTTTCCGGCTATTCTCTGCATTTCACTTCCTGATTTGGAAACCTCAACAAAAAGGTTTACATACATGCCCGACAAGAACTGGATTATCAAAATAACAAGCATGATGAAAAGGGAAACGGATAATAATTTTTTCTGGTCTGAAGAAAATGATTTCATTATTAAATTCCTCCTGTAAAATAAAGTTTTTTGCAGTAAAAAGCCTTCATAATTTAATTTTTTAAGGCTTAAAATTCAATTACTGCCTTCTACTTTTTACAGACTTCTTTCTACATACTTGATTGAAGCGGCACAAAAACCTGTTTGCACTTTTTACGGCTATACCGATTCTTACAATCGGAAATAGAAAAACAAAACTTCCTTTTCTCACCCGGATATGCCATGGGATATAGCAGATATCATGAAATGAAAAATTTCTGAAAAAATAGTCCGGCGAATTTAAGAAGAATGCCGGAAGAGAGAGCGGTTATTTTTCTTCGTTGAGCTTGAACTGCTGCACAATAGCCGTTAATTTTTCATTTTGCTCCTTTAAATCTTTTGAAAGTACGGAAAGTTTTGCAGCTGATTTTGTGTTTTCATCTGTGGCAACATTAAACTCGTTTATGCCCCGCACAATTTCATGGGAATTATCGGCCTGGCCGTCAACAGATTTTTTTATCCTGTTTGAAAATACATGCATCTCCTCGGCATTGTCTGAAACCTGCATTGTTGATTTTGTCTGCAATTCAATGATCTCGCTTATCCTGTCAACCATAGAATTCGCATTTTCAATATTTTTGTTTATTGTTTCAAAAAATTCTCCTGCTTCCCTTGAAACAGCCTGTCCGGCTTCTGTTTCTTTCTCGCCCGTTTCGGTCATGGTAATGGCAATACGGATGCTTTCTTTTATGCCGTTTATCAAAACTGAAATGTCTTTTACCGATTTTGCCGAGCTTGCAGCAAGATTTCTGACTTCAGCCGCAACCACGGCAAATCCCCTGCCGTAATCACCGGAATGTGCCGCTTCTATGGATGCGTTCATGGAAAGGATATTTGTCTTGGCTGATATGTCATTAATGGCTTTAAGAATTTCATCGATATTTTCAGACTGCCTGCCGATTTCCCTGATTTTATCTTTTATATTTTTCATGCTGTCGTTAATTTTTACCGAACCGGCCACAGACAACCGGATTTTTTCGGTGCCGGAATTAATCAGTCTGATGTTATCATCCATTTTTCCTTTAATGCTTAAAATATTTGTTATGATTTTATTCATGCCTTCCAGCAATATTTTGACAGATGCAGCGTTCTTTTCAATGGTTTTATCCTGTTCATTTATGTTTTCCCTGATTTCATTTAAAGATAATTGAAATTATTCATATTGTTTTGAATGGACTCGCTGTTTCTCGACTGCTCTTCGCTGGCTGATGCAAGCTGCAAAGACGAGTTTGACGTTTGATCGGAACACTTTTCAATTTCACCGGACATTTTTTTTATGACAATAAAATTATCATTGAGCGCAGTTAAAAACTTATTAAACTGCATTCCAAGCATGGAAATTTCATTGCCGCTTTTTTTCTTTTCCCGGTATCTTGCGGTAAAATCCCCGGAAACCCCTTTTTCAAAAAGCATGGAAAAATTTTTAATCAACATTGTAAGGTTGCCGGCTGTCGAAATTGATATGAGTACTATAAACAGAATGACTGCAAAGGTTGAAGCAATTATTATAACTATTGTCCGCTGGAGCATTGAAAAAATCATCGAATTCCCGGCTTCCTCCAGATGATGAATTTCGTCTACAAGAAGCTGCACATCATCCATTATCTTGTCTTCAACGGGATGATATTCATCCATCAATTCATTTGCTCTTTTTTTGTCGACTTTATAAGTCTCATACATGACTTGACCTTTTTTCCATAAGATTGAGATTTCACTTTTTAATGAATCAAGACGGTTCAAGATTTCCCTGTTGTCCCTGTTCATTCCGGCAAGTGCGTCAATATTCTTCAATGTCTTCATATAGTATTCTTCACTTTCCTTATAATGCTCGTCTTCATTCATGATCGACCCTTGCAGGATTTTACCTATGGATTCTGCAAGGTTTATCTGAATCTGTTTTGATGTTTCTACATTTTTCAGTATCTGCTCATTGGCCATTATATGCTTTTTCAGCATCAGTAACGACGCTGTAAACAATACAGCCGTGGCCAGAAATACTGTTGTAATAATTCCAAAAAACAGCAGCACGACTGTCCTGATTTTCAAATTTCCGAACATTTGATTTCTCCTGCTTTATATTATCCGCTTTCGGATATTCAGGGTTCAAAAAATATCGTAGATTATTTTTCATGCCTGTTTTTTTTCTCCGGGTGCAATGTGAGCCGATCCGATCTCTTCCCTC
>JBJKSS010000454.1:0-2782 GCA_046703745.1 Spirochaetota bacterium | reverse complement strand
TCCCAGGACAACGGCCGCTTTTGACATGTTGCCGTTATTCGACTTGAGGGCATCGATAATCATGTCCTTCTCAATGTTGTTTATCACAACTTCGAGTGTACCGATGTTTTCCGTGCCGCTTGCAATTGCCGTTTGAAGAGTCGCCGGCAGGTTATAACCGTGAATTACGTCATCATTGCTCAGGATTACCGCCCTTTCTATGCAGTTTTCAAGCTCGCGGACATTCCCCGGCCAGTGGTAACTCAACAGCATGTCTATGGCGGATGTTGATATTCTCTTTATTTTTTTGTTTCCCGACCTTGAATATTTTTCCACAAAATGGTCGGCAAGGAGAAGTATATCTTCCTTGCGTTCCTTGAGGGACGGTACATAGATTGGAAACACGTTTATCCTGTAAAACAGGTCCATCCTGAATTTATTCTCGGACACGAGCATTTCTAAAGACCTGTGGGTTGCGCAAATTATCCTGACGTCTATTTTGATGGGCATATTGCTGCCTATTTTCTCGATTTCCCGTTCCTGGATGACCCTTAAAAGCTTGATCTGTGTTGTATGGGGAAGGTCGCCTATTTCATCGAGGAATATCGTGCCGCCGTTTGCCTCCTCGAACCTTCCCTTCCTGGTGCTGAATGCGTTGGTGAATGACCCTTTTTCATGGCCGAAAAGCTCGGATTCTATCAAATTTTCAGGCAAGGCGGCGCAATTTACCTTTATAAAGGGGCCGTTTGCCCTTGTGCTGTTGTAATGAATGGCATGGGCGACCAATTCTTTGCCGACACCGCTTTCCCCCCGGATCAGGACGGTTGTCTTGTTGTCCAGTACACTCTGGATGAGCTGATAAACCTCTTTCATAGGTTTGGAATTACCTATGATATTTGACGGTTTGAACTTGACCTTTAGTTCATTCTGAAGCAGCAGGTTTTCAGCCTTCAGTTTTTCGATTTTCTCGGAGGATGACTGCCTCAATTTTACGGCCTGGGAAATAATCGAGGCTATGATTTTTATAAGTTTGACATCTTCTTCAAGATTGTTGCTTTCATCATAATTTTTGTCAAAGCTTATCGCACCTATTACCTCTGTCCCTATTTTTATGGGTATACAGAGGAATGAAAGCTCCTGGATGTTGAGTTTTTCCCGAGCCCCGGTTCTGTTAAGGAACGATGTTTCCTCCGAAATTTTGGGAACTATTATCGCTTCTCCGATCTCCACGACCTTGCCCGTGATCCCTTCGCCGATTTTGTATCTGCCGCGGATAATTTGCTCTTCGGACAGGCCATAGGCTTCTTCTATTGCGATTTCCCGTGTTTCCCTGTTGAGTATTGTGATTGTGCCCCTGTTCATTTTCATGCTTTCAGTCATTGTTTTTAAGACAGGCACCATGACTTCCTTAAGTTCCATGCTTTCATCAAGCTTCTTGCTTATCTCAAACAGGAGGGTTAAATTCTGTATTTCTTTTCGATCGGTATTCATGGTTTATCCTTAAAAAAGATAATATTTCATCATAGTTAAAGCAAATTCCGTGCCATTAGTTTGATACATGAAACAGATTGGCGTCCCTCCGGTTTTGAATCACGGGGAGTCAGGGGTTTTCGGAAATTTTTAAAAATTTTTTCAAAAAAGTTAAAAGATGTATAAATATGTTATGCTTAATTCCAAAATAGAAATATAATTGGGCATGAGGATCTGGTAATGGATTTTAAACTAAGTGTTTCGCAGTTCAATATTCAAAACAGGTTGAAAGACCTTGATGAAAAAATTTTGTATGACATTATCATAATCGGCGGCGGACCCGCGGGTCTGACTGCAGGCGTATACTGCATTCGCAAGGGAATAACAACTGCGATAATCACGAGCAACTTTGGCGGGCAGGTTGCCGAAACCGCCGGCATTGAAAATTACATGGGCTACCGTTATGTGGAAGGAATGGAGCTCGTCGACAAATTCAGGGAACAGATCAGGCAGTTCGAGCTGTATTACAGGGAAGGTTTGGGTGTCAAATCGATTGTTGATGAAGGAAACATTAAAAGGGTGGTGCTGAATAACGGCAGGCAGTACAGATGCAAGGTGCTGATCGTTGCAAGCGGCAAATCGTCGAGAAGGCTCAATGTCCCAGGCGAAAGGGAGCTCACGGGCAAGGGTGTTGCCTACTGTGCGGTGTGCGATGCTCCGTTTTACAAAGACAGGAAGGTGGCCGTTGCAGGCGGGGGCAACTCCGGCGTTGAGGCGGCAATCGATCTTGTAAAAATTGCAACCCATGTGACATTATTGCAGAATACAGGGAGTTTGACAGCTGATAAAATTCTTACGGACAAGCTCAAGGCATTCGACAATCTTGATATTTTGTACGACAGCATGGTTGAGAGGATAAACGGAACGGACAAGGTTGATTCTGTCGAGATACACAATATCAAAACGAATGAGAAATACAGCCTGCCGATGGACGGAATTTTCGTCGAGATCGGCCTCATACCGAACTCGGATTTTGCAAAAGGGGTTTTGGATTTAAATGAATTCGGAGTAATAATCATTGATTCACAGTGCAGCACCAACGTCAGCGGAATATTCGCAGCGGGTGACGTAACCAACGTTGACCAGAAGCAGATCATAATCGCTGCGGGCGAAGGAGCGAAAGCGGCACTGGGAAGTTATGAATATTTGTTGAAACTTTCAAATTAAGGAGAAAAAGTATGGCAATGTTTGATGACAATGTAAGGGCACAATTGACACAATTGTTGTCCGAAATGAAAGACCCGGTGAACCTGATTTATTTCACCCAGGAGAT
>JBJKSS010000453.1:0-9175 GCA_046703745.1 Spirochaetota bacterium | reverse complement strand
ACCTATTAAATCATTGAGCTGGTTTTCTTCAGTTTCGGGAATTTCTTCGGCTTCCTGAAGTTCTTCAACTTCAACGTTTTCTTTCGGGATTTCAGGGGTTTCTGCCGGCTCGCTTTCCTTCTTTTCAATTTTTTCGGCAAGGATTTTTTTTATTTCCCCTGACTTGCTCCCGGCAGGAGGATTTGGCTTTTCAATATTTTTAACGGGAGATTTTTTTGTTACCGGCGCCTTCTTTTTGAAAGCTTTTGCTGCTGTCCCGCTTTCGGTCATGATTTTCTTTTTTGTTCCCTGCTGGTCACCGATTTCGGGGAATGCTTCAATGTCTTTTTCCATATCAAGTGAATTACTGCCGGAATTTTTTTTGACAGTTTGATCCGAGGGTGTCCCATTTTCATATTTTTTTTCAAAAAATTCAATCGAATCAATTTTGCTTCTGGACGGCTTCTTGATTATTACTGCATCCGGGGTGCTTATTTCTTCGATATCAGTGAAATTTAAAATGTTCTTATATTTTGCCATGGCTTCATTTAAATAATGATAATACAATGTTCCTTATTGATTCGTCGGGAATGGACCCCGCCCTTTTTTTCAATTCGTTCAGCTTATCTGTATTGCCGCCGGCATTATAAAGCTTTATAAGTTGTTCATAATAGGAAGCTATGCGGTCAGAAGAGGGAAAATTATCAAGCAGGAGCAGGTACTGGTTTTCCGTCAGTCTGAAATAATCGCTGTTTTTTTCTTCATTGTAAAGCTCGAAATTGACTTTTGCCCTGAATGCCAGGATGGTTTCCCTGTCAAGGATATTCTCGGTGAATAATACCTTGTTAATTTCAAGAAGTGCCATTTTATAATCCTTGCGCAGGTAATAAATATCGGCAATGTTCTTCAATACATAGTCATAATAGTCGGCTTCCGGATAATCCTTGATGAAAATTTCCCAATTTTCCAGAGCCTTGTCGTATTCTTTCAGAATAAAATAATCCTGTCCAAGCTGGTAATACGCCATTGACATGTAATCGTTACCGGGGTACATTGCAACCAGCGATTGAAGGACATTGATCGATCTGTCAATTTCCCCCTTGCTTAAAAAGTCCAGGGCGTTGTCGTAGAGCTTTTTGCTTTCATCTTCCGGAAAATTGTCATACATTTCATACCTGGTTTTTTTCTGGTTGTACCTGCTTGCAGCATCTGCTATGATTATGCTCATCAGGGCGATACCGATCAATGATGTTATGGAAATACTTGCATATTTTGAAATATCGAAGCCCCTTGACAGGAGGTCATAGTGCCTTGAATCAAAATCAACCGTGGTTGAATCAGATCTGTACCTGTAATATTCGGTCAGACCGATTGATGCGAACATGCAAGATGCCGAAATTCCAAAGCATGTCCCGAGTATTATTTCTGATGTTGAGAATGGGGAAATTTTTCTGAAATTAATTTTATTGTTTGCCGTTGAAAATTGGTATGTGCCCTGTTCAATCCTGGTCATCATGAAGGGGCCCTTTTTGGAAATATCCCCGATTTTGTACATTTTATTTTCAGGGAAATAAAGATCAAACGTCAATGAGGTTAAATAAATATCGATTTTTTTTGTTTTTAATCGTGTCAAATCAATAATCTGATCCTTGTAGCCGTCTTTAACAAGTTTCAAGGTTTTTGCTTTCGGATCCATGTCCCTTATGAGGCATGGGGTTAAGACACCCTTATCGACCCCGTCGATTATGACCTTTGCCCTGATCGGATTTGTGTTTATGAACAGGTACCTGCTGGAGTTATCCAGAGCTTGTATATAAAATGTAAAAAATAATAAAATGTATAGTAAAATAGCTTTTTTCATAATAATAATATTCGACAGTATATACTTAATTTGTTAATATTCAAATGATTTTTACCAAAAAAAATATATTGAAATATGTATGAATTAATTATATAAGATGTAAGTTTTAACAATATTAATAGCGATTGGTTTTTTATTTCAAACTAATTTTTGAGAATATGTTTGATTTTAATTTAATATAAGAGGTAATCTAGTATGAAAAAAATAATATTATCATTGTCGGTTATATTTGTTTCAATTTATTCTGCTTTCTCAGCCAGGCTGGATGTCGGCCAGGACAGGGTTGCACAGGTTAATAATACAATAATAACTATAGGTGAAGTTGAGAATAAGTATAATGAGCTTATAAAATTGGGGATGAATCCGGACAAGGTATCAAAAAAACAGGTACTGGAAATGATGATCCAGAATATATTGCTTAAAGAAGAGCTTAAGAGCGCAAAGAACATAATCCTTGATAATAACCAGTTTAACAGCATGCTGGATCAGGTGAAGAATCAATACAAACAGCAGGAACTTGCAAAGGATCCCAATTTTCAATATACGGATGAAAAGTTTAAAAATTTTGTTGAAACACAAGGGAAGATACCTTATGACCAGTTTGAAGAAAACCTTAAAGATCAGGTATTAATGAGGCAGTATATCAGTAAAAAAGCCGAAAAGGATTTACAAAGTATAAATGCAAAAACCTATACTTCAAAATCAGATTTTCCGGTTTCTGTTCCCGATCCTCAAACAGGTGAACTTCAAACATATAATTCAATTGAAGATTTTTACAACAAGAACATCAACCAGTTTATTATGCCGAAAAATATAGAACTTAAACATATATTTCTTGCAACAATAGTGAGAGGGAACACACAGAGACTTCCGGATTCTGAAATAGCAATAAAAAGGAAGAAGATTGATGATATTGAAAAAAGGCTAAAAAACGGTGAAAGTTTTGATAGTTTATGTGAATTAAACTCCGAGGATACTGAATCCAGGGACAGGGTCAACCCTAAAACCGGTAAGGTTGACAGGGGATACCTTGGTGTCTTATTGTATACAGATGAGAATATGAAAAAACAATTCGGTGCCGCTGCATTTGAAAAAATTTTTGCCCTGAAAAAAGGTGAAATTTCACCTGTAATAGAAAGCAATGTCGGTTTTCATATCTTTTTGGTTGTCGACAAGAATGACAGCCCGAGAATAATGGGCCTGGACGAAGTCAGACACGGAATAATCAATGAATTAAAATATATGGAAGAGAATAAGATACTGTCTGAAACCATGGACAAGACATTAAAAGAGCTTAAGAGAAAAGCCAATATTGTATATTTTAAAGATGAGTATAAAGATTAACAAGAATGAGTTTATTCATCACAGGCGGGACGGGAGAATATTGGCCTTTCAGGCCATATTTTCCTATGATTTTAATTCCCGCCCTGTTGAAGAATTATTAAAATTTGACTGGCTAGAAAGCCCATATTCAAATGAATCCGTTGAATATGCGGCTTTTTTGATTAGAGGGACATTAGAAAATCTTGAAAAAATAGATGAAACCATAAGATCAAAATTGATAAACTGGGATTTTTCCAGGATATCAAATATTGATAAGGCGATTTTAAGGTTTTCAATATTTTCAATGCTTTTTGAGAATGATCTGCCCGAAAAGGTCATTATTAATGAGGCTATTGAAATCGTCAAGCAATTCGGCTCTGATGATTCATATAAATTTGTTAATGGGATACTGGATGCAGTCAAAAAATCTAAAAAGCCAGGTCAATGAATCGATAAAAAAGCTGACAAGCGTTTTGAAAGAGCATAAAAAGGGACGGATAATAAAAATACTTTTTTTTATATTCGTCCCTGTTTTTATCGTTGTTGCACTCCTGTTTTCATTCAATATATCAAATCTCCTGTATGAAGTAAAAAGGATGAAAATCAAGAGTGAAAACAGCACCGTTTTAAAACTTGCCGAACAGGCATATAAAAACGGATACCTGGAAAACTCGGCCGTTTATTACCAGTCATATGTTGATTCCAATGTGTCCGGAGTGGAAAAAATAATAGCGTATAAAAGATTGTTTGAAATCTCGGTTTTACAAAACAAGCTCGATGAATCCCTGGGTTACCTTGATAAACTGGAGGAAATAGATAAAAATCTTCTTGAAATATATATAAACAGGATCAAGATATATATCAGGCTCAATGAACTTGAAAAAGCCAGGGAAGAAATAGATAGGGACTATCATCGGTTCCGGAATTCTCCGGAATTCAGGGATTTAACTGGTATTTATTATATTAAAACCGGCGATTACGGCAGGGCGCTGAAAGAATTTGAAAGCATTCCGTTTGGCAGGCGGGAATTTGATGTAAATAAAAAAATAATTCAATGTATGATAAATCTTGCAGAATATGACAAATGTCTGGATTATATAAAAAGGATCGGGAAGAAATACTCCCGGGAATTCGATCCGGAGTATGAAGCCGAGATTATAATACTTAAACAAACCGCAAGGATTCTTAAAGGGGATTATGCAGGCTCAATAGCCGAGCTTCAGAGGGCAGAGTCACTTACGACGAAGTATAAGGATATTACGGCCAAACTTATACTGTATTCCGGCATGTCCCAGGATCTTTCGGACGATGTTTACAATACGATAGAAAGCAATGAATCAAGTTTTTCCAACGATCCCAACCTTTTGCGGGTTATCGGCGATTATTACTATTTCAAGGAAAATTACAGCAGGGCCTTGTCCTATTACGAGGCCTTGAAGGGTTTGAGAAAATTATCTGAAAGCGAAGTTATGACCCTTGCGGATATTTATTATTTTACAGGGGATTACCAGAAATCAATTGACAGTATGAAAGAATTATTGACGAAATTTGATTTCAAAAGCCCTGCGCTTTATAAAAACCTCGGCATGGCTTACGCCGGGCTATCGGACTTTCAGAATGAAGTTTTTTTTCTGAAAGAGGGACTTGATGAATTCCCCGGGGATCTGGATTTTTATGTCAGGCTTGCAAAGATTTTCATTGATAAAAGGGATTATGATGAGGCATTGTCATACATAAATGAAGGAAAGGCGGCGTATAAAAGAAACAATGATATTTTTTATGACAAAAGACTCGATGCGCTTTATGCTTATGTAATGGAGGCCGGAAACAAAAAAATGCAGGAGGACGAATTGCTCGCTCTCAGGGAAAAGGAATCCCTTAACCCGGATTATTATTTCAAACTAATCCGGTACTATATAGGTAAAAACAAATATCCTGATGCTGAGCGGGAGCTCGAAACAGCCGCCAGGCTCTCTCAGGATGAATACCAGAAACGCATTTTCAATGTTCTTGATGTTATTGTATCGCTTCATCTTGACAACAGGAAGGAATACGAAAAGGCTTCAGGAGAATTGTTGAACAGACAGCCGGTCGATGTTGACGACAGTATCAACCAGGCTGTTATTTTCATTTATAATGAGGATTATGACAAGGCGCTTGAGCTGCTTACAACCCTGTCAAACAACGCTTTGGAAGAAAATTTAAAAACAAGGATTGTCTATCTCCAGGCTTTATGCTATTTTTATAAACGAAATTATCCTTTATCACAAAAATTGATTGATATGCTGCCGGATAACGAAAAATCAGGCAGAAGGGTATCTTATCTTGAAAGCTTGATAAAAGCCAATTATTTTAAAAGCGGGAACGAATGATTCAGATTAAATCAAAAGATGAAATTGAAAAAATCAGGGAATGCGGGATAATAAGCTCGAACCTTTTCAAATATCTGAAGAATTACGTGAAAACAGGCATAACAACAAAAGAGCTGGACCGCCTGAGTGAAGATTTTATCAGGAAAAACCAGGCAATACCTTCGTTCAAGGGATATTCCGGCTATCCTGCAAGTATATGCGCTTCCGTGAATGAAGAAATAATCCATGGCATTCCATGCGGCAGGAAACTTAAGGACGGCGATATTATCGGGATAGATATAGGCGTTGAGAAAAATGGAATGATCAGTGATTCATCATACACTTTTGCTGTCGGTAAAGCGAGCGATGAAGTACGGCTATTGATGGAAAGGACGGAGATTTCGCTTTACAGGGCCATAAAAGCCGTCAGGCCCCTTGTTGAAATAAACGATATTGGCGGATCGGTTGAGGATTATATCAGTCAGTTTAATTACGGTATTGTGAGAGAATACTGCGGGCACGGAGTCGGATATAAAAATCATGAAGATCCGGAGATACCCAATTACAGGACCCAGCATGGCAGAAGGCGTCTGAAACCTGGGACGGTCATTGCAATAGAGCCGATGATCAATCTCGGAACCCAGGACACCTATGTACTGGACGACGGCTGGACGGTTGTCACTTTTGACGGCAAATATTCAAGGCATTATTAGCATACCGTTGCTGTTACGAATGAAGGTTTTGATATTCTGACGGTTCATCCGGATGATATGGAGAATATCAGGAAAAAATTCCTGAGTTGATGTTGAAAAAAGGTCACAATATGGACATACAATCTATTATAAATAAAACATTAAAACAGGGGGTGTTGAATAACAGGGAATATACCCTGAAACCCGTTGACTGCAAATACAAGCTCAACCAGAATGAGTCACCCTTTGATCTTCCCCCAAGTATCAAGAAAAAAATATTGTCAGGGATAAAAAAGAAGGGCTGGAACATCTACCCGGAGTTTATCCCCGATCATCTTTATAACAAAATTTCAAATTTCTATAATTTGACAAAGGAAAACCTTCTTGTTGGAAACGGCTCCAATGAGATGATTCTTACTATCCTTACGGCAACCGTTGAGAGGGGCAAAAAGGTAATTATTCCGCAGCCGACATTTACTGTATACGGGCTCGTTGCTTCCAACCTCAATGCTGACATAAAAAGCATAATGTTGAATGAAGACATGTCGTTTAATGTCGAATCAATAGTGAACGAGGCCAGGACGGAAGGCTCGGTATGCATCATTTGTTCGCCCAACAATCCGACCGGAACAATGATGGAATTTGAAGATATCAAAAGGGTAATACAGGCCAGCAGCGGCATCGTTGTGGTCGATGAAGCATACATTCATTTCGGCAAGAAGAGTGTAATCGGCCTTATTGACGAATTTCCCAACCTTATAGTCCTTCGCACATATTCCAAGGCATTCGGGCTGGCAGGGTTGAGGATGGGGATGATGTTGTCAAACCCGGAGCTGATCCGGCAGTTGTCCAAGGTAAAACTGCCTTATAATATTAATGTTTTCCAGCTCACGGCGCTGGAAGCGGTTTTTGACGACCCCTCTTATGTCGAAAAAAACGTGAAGGTCATTCTCCGGGAGAGGGACTATTTATACGCTGAACTTTTAAAATTCAATGAACTGAAAGTTTTCCCAAGCAGCACCAATTTTTTTCTTGTTAAAACGAATGATTCCAAATGGCTTTTTGACAGGCTCGTTGAAAACGACGTGCTCGTCCGCGATGTGTCGTCCTATCCCATGCTTAACAACTGTCTGAGGATTTCTGTCGGGAGCAGGGAAGCAAACAGGGTGCTTGTCAGGGCATTGAACAAGATATTCGGCCGGTCAAAAATTTCCTGATTTTTTTTAATTTTATACATTTTTTTAAAAAAATATATAAAATTTCTCATATTCTTAATATAATAAAAATTAAAAAGGTAATGTTATGGACGCCGTATTGCTCGCCAGAATCCAATTTGCCCTGACTATTGCATTTCATTTTTTCTTTCCGCCGATAAATATCGGGCTTTCGTATTTTCTTGTTTATCTTGAAGGCAGGGGCTTTTTAAAAAAAGACCCGGCTTATGAAAATATGGGTAAATTTTTCGGCAAGATATTTGCCATTGCCTTTGCAGTCGGAGCGGGAACCGGCATAGTGATGTCCTTCCAGTTCGGTACAAACTGGGGAGAGTTTACGAAATACGTAAATAACGTCTTCGGTTCGTTTCTTGCCATAGAGATCATCTTTGCATTTTTCATAGAATCCGCGTTTCTTGGTATTTATCTTTTGGGAAGGGGCAGGGTACCTAAATGGCTCCACTGGATGTCTATTATAATGGTATCATTAGGTGCCACGATGTCGGCATTCTGGATCATGGGGGCCAACTCGTGGATGCAGACCCCATCCGGCATTATAATTAAAAACGGAATGATCGTTCTGAAAGATTTCTGGCAGGCAGTGTTCAGCCCTTCATTCCTCTACAGGCTGTTTCATACGCTGGTGGCCTCGATCCTTACTGCTGCATTTCTCGTAAGTGGGATACTTGCATATTTTGTGCTTACGAACAAAAACAGGGAAACTTCGGGCAGCATACTGAAAACAGTGATCGTTTTTACTTTCATAGTTTCAATCCTCCAGGTTGTTCCTTTCGGCCACCAGCAGGTAGTCGAGCTCGATAAAAACCAGAAGGTAAAACTGGCAACGATCGAAGGCGTGTATGAGTCGGGCAGCCATGTACCCTTTGTGCTTTTTACTTTTCCTCATAATAATCCTCCATATTTCAACAATGTGCTTCAGGTGCCGGGATTATTGAGCTACATGTTCGACCTGTCAGGCAATCATCATATCCTCGGTTTGAAGGATGTTGCTCCGGGCAATATCCCGCCGGTTGCCCTGACGTTTATTGCGTTTCACACGATGGTTTATATCGGGGTAGCCATGATCGCGTTGATGGGCTTTTGCCTGTTTTTAATTCACAGGAAAAAATTATTCACTTCAAAATTGTTTTTAACTTTGCTGATAGTCGCCATACCGCTGCCTACTATAGCCACCCAGCTTGGCTGGATAACATCGGAGGTCGGAAGGCAGCCGTGGATAATATATAAAATACTCAAGACCGCCGATGCGGTTTCCGTAACAGTCGGGGCGGGCCAGATATTATTCTCAATAATACTGATGTCATCGCTTTATTTGATCCTTTTTGCTCTGTTTATTTATCTTCTCGTTAAAACTGTCAGGAAGGGACCCGAACCGGAATCAAATTAAATTCAAGAGGTAATCGTGATGAATCTCCAGATTGTTTGCTTTATTCTGACTGCGGTTTTATTCGTGATTTATACAATTACCGACGGATTTGATCTCGGGGTCGGAATGCTTCATAACCTGTTTAAAACCGAGAAAGAAAAAATCATTACGATTTATTCGATATGGCCCGAATGGAACGGGAATGAAGACTGGCTTTTGGGCGGCATTGGAGCGCTGTTTGTGGCGTTCCCTCTTGTTTATACGACACTGCTCAGTGCCATGTATGTGTTTGTCTTCATTTTTTTGGCCGCAATAATAATCAGGGCCGTTTCGATAGAGTTCAGGGAAAGACTGGACAGTGCTTTTGC
>JBJKSS010000452.1:0-4907 GCA_046703745.1 Spirochaetota bacterium | reverse complement strand
CCCGAACTTATTGCCGAAGTCTTTAAATCATTAGCATCGACTATTTTCTGCCAGCTCGTCCCGAACCTTACCGCAATCTTGAAAATCGAATCATTGCTCTTTACCGTGACAATCCTGCCGTTCTGGTTGGGTATGAGAAGAATGCTGCCTGCCCTTAGCTGCCTGTCCGCCCTTAAATTATTCACAAGTACGAGGGTATCGTTCCACAAACCGAATTTCCTCGATATTTTATCTACCGTATCGTTTTTCAAAACCCTGTATTTTGAATATTCTATCTTTTTGCATATAGTATTAATTGCGTCCGGCCGGCTGACCGCACCGTCATCCGTATCATCATTCAACGAATTATTTACATAAGACTCGAGCAGTTCGAAAGATTTTTCATTATCCGTGAAATTATCGGTATAAATTTTCTGCTTTCCGCCGGCTGATGCAAAACCGATCGAAATTGAAAGGAAAAACATGAACCCGAACAGGAGTATGAAGAGCAGGCCGTAATAAACGGCATTAAAGGATTTTTTCTTTACCTGCCTGCCTGCCGGGATTTTGCGCATCAGATTTCTGTCCGTGAGGCCGCTGTCGATTTTTTTATGGGTAATTTTAACCGGATTAATGCCCGAAAAATCTATGTACAAATCATTCTTTTCAAGGTGATTTTTTATCCTGTTCCTTTTCCTGGTCTGCGAAGCTGATTTTCCGAATCCTGTTTTGCCGGCATCAAATTCCCAGTCTATCCTATTTCTCTTTTTTGCAGTTAAAACCAATCAGTTTCTCCGTTTTTTCAAAATAATCAAAGTCAGATATGCATTAATTTTCGACAGATTGGAAAAAAATTAAAGATGTAATTTATCGCTGCTTTTAAAATAATAAAGTTGACATACCTGTCCATCTTTTTATACAATGGCTCCGCTGGAACGAAACAGGCTGTAAAAATTTCAATGACCGGTGTGCTTTTATGAGCCAGGATTTTGTTTTTTTGAATGAATCCAATATCGACGATTTTTATCTCATTTTCCACGATGCATTCAGCCTGGATGCGAACAACAGGTCAATGGATTTCGAATCATTCAGGCAAAACCTGGTCAATTTAAACATCAAGACCGAATTGTCTTTTTTAATAAAGGACGAAGGAATACCCATGGGATTATTCCTCGGCACATCAAGGGGCAACAAAGGATACATCTCGTCGATCGGCGTGGCGAAAAACCAAAGGAAACAGGGGTACGGGCAGATTCTCCTGGAAAAGGGCCTGTCTATCATGGAAAACAACGGCTGCAGGAAGATCAGGCTCGAAGTACTCGATGACAACGAGAATGCAATAAGCCTCTATCTTAAATCGGGATTCAGGGTATCCAACACGATATTCAACTATTCCTGTGAAAACAGCGTCATCTTCAATGACATGGCGGATGAAAATTATACGCTCGGAGAGTCGGATTCGTTTTCGTTCCAGATTTTGTACAATTCATTTCACAAGGCCGGGCTTCCGTGGCAAAGGTCATTAAGCGGGATTTACAGCAGGATAGAAAGCAAGAAAGCGAAGCTCTTCATCCTGCGCCATTTTAATTCCACGGAAGGATATGTTGTGACAAGCATGGATAACGGAACAATTAATCTGGAGGACACGGGATTGAAAAATTACAGCGCCGAAAACCTCGGCATCCTTTTGAGCCTGATAATCCGGAATACGGCAAATGATTCCCCTCAAAACGGACTGAACATAATATCAAACAACAATTACAAAAACGATCCGCTGTGCCCTGCCGTTGAAAAACTCGGTTTCAATGTCTATATAAGGCAGCTGGAGATGGAAAAGAGGTTAACGTGAACAATTTCAGGGTAGTTTCAAAATTCGATCCCGCCGGCGACCAGGTCAAGGCGATAGACGCAATCTCGGCGAACATCATGGAAGGCATGAAGTTCCAGACGCTGCTCGGAGTAACCGGCTCAGGCAAGACATTCACCATGGCAAAGATAGTGGAGAAGGTACAAAAACCAACGCTCGTCATTTCGCATAACAAAACACTTGCCGCCCAGCTTTACAGGGAGTTCAAGGATTTTTTCCCGGAGAATGCCGTTGAATATTTCGTAAGCTATTATGATTACTACCAGCCGGAAGCTTATGTTGCAAGCAAGGATCTCTACATAGAGAAGGATTCGAGCATCAACGACGAGATAGACAGGATGCGTCTTGCGGCAACGAGCTCGTTAATCGAAAGAGATGACGTAATCGTCGTTGCAACCGTATCCTGCATATACGGACTGGGCAATCCCCAGGATTACAAAAACCTCACAGTGTTCATCCAGAAAGGCATGAACATGGACAGGGACGAGCTTGTGAGAAAACTCGTCGGCATCCAGTATTCAAGGGAGGATCAGACGTTCGATCGTGCGTCTTTCAGGGTCAAGGGGGACACGCTGGACATTTACCCCGCATATTCCGAAACAGGCGTGAGGGTTGAGTTTTTCGGAGACGAGATCGACAAATTGTACCGGATCGACATAATGAACAATTCAGTGATCAGGGAAATCGAAAAGATAAACATTTTTCCTGCCAAGCATTTTGTCACAACGAGGAACACGATCAACGATGTCATCCCTATGATCAAAAAGGAACTCGAGGAACGGATAAAGGAACTGGAAGGAGAGGACAAGGCGATGGAAGCGAAACGCCTGCGGATCAAAACCGAATCCGACATCGAGATGCTCTCCGAAATAGGATACTGCAAGGGAATAGAGAATTACTCACGGTATTTTTCGGGACGCAGCGCCGGGGACAGGCCGTCCACGCTGATCGATTTTTTCCCCAAGGACTTTCTCATGATCATCGATGAATCTCATGTTTCGATCCCGCAGATCGGCGCCATGTTCGAGGGTGACAGGGCGCGCAAAATGTCGCTCATCGAATACGGGTTCAGACTCCCGTCGGCGCTTGACAACAGGCCGCTTTATTTCAGGGAATTCGAATCGATGATAAACCAGGCGGTATTCGTTTCGGCAACTCCACAGGTATACGAAAAGGACAAATCCGGCGCTATCGTCGAACAGCTTGTAAGACCAACCGGACTGATAGATCCGGAGATAACCGTCAAATCCACAAAGGGGCAGATAGACGACCTGCTCAATGAAATAAATTCCGTAATCAAAAAACACGAGAGGGTGCTGATAACGACACTGACAAAAAAAATGGCCGAGGACCTTACAGAATTCCTCACCGAAAAGGGGGTAAAGACCCGCTACCTGCATTCCGAAATAGAAACCATCGAACGCGTCGAAATACTGCAGGATCTTCGACTCGGGAAATTCGATGTGCTTGTCGGCATAAACCTTCTGAGAGAAGGACTCGATCTGCCGGAAGTTTCGCTTGTCGCTATAATGGATGCGGACAAAATAGGTTTTTTAAGGTCAACCACTTCGCTTATACAGACAATAGGCAGGGCAGCAAGGAACGTAAACGGGCGGGTGCTCATGTATGCCGACAATTATTCTGCAGCAATGAAGGATGCAATAGAAGAAACCGACAGGAGAAGACAGTACCAGGCAGAATACAACAGGGTCAACAACATAACACCCCAGACCATAGTAAAATCGGTTGAAAAAATTCTTGTCAGGGAAAAGGAACTCGAGGTTGAAGAGGAGAAATTCGAGCTGGTCAAACTGCAGAAGAGATTCAATTTCTTCAATGCAAAGGACAGGGCGGCATACATAAAATTGCTTGAAACGCAGATGCTGGAATGTGCAAAAAATCTTGAATTCGAAAAGGCCGCAATGATCAGGGATGAGATAAAAAAAATAAGGGATGAATGGAAATAGCGGCGTTCAGGGTTAAATAAAATTTTCCATAGTTCCCTTGAGCTCCATAAATTCAACGGGCTTTTCGAGTATCCTGAAATTTTCCTTCGGGATCGCATTTTTAATCAATGAGACGAAATTTTTGGAGGCACCAACCGCAGATATGAACAGGATGCGGGAGTCCTTGTCCTTACTGTAAATTTCCCTTGCCGCTTCTATGCCGGACATGAACGGCATCGTATTGTCCAGTGAAATATAATCGGGATTAAGCTCGAAATATTTGTCAACGCCTTCCCTGCCGTCCTTTGCAAAGCCGACAATATTGTACCCAAGGTCATTGAAATACGAGCCGAGATAATAATGTACATACAACGAATCATCCACTATCAGTATTTTCTTGCCGCCCGGATTTTTATTAATAAGTGCATCAAGCTTCAATCTGATGTTCTTTATATTCTTGTCGTGATGCTCCCTTCTAAGGTATTCCAGCAGATTTACAAATACAACGGAATCCATCAGGGGCTCTTCAATATTTTCTTCAAGCATGATGATGGATTTGACAGTTTCGATTTTTTCCATTATCTTTACTTCCGGAACATTGAACCAGCTGGATAAATTTTGCAGGCTCTCACCGAGATTGTTTATCCTGTAGCACGGCAGGACAAGAGTGAAGACCGTGCCGCCGTCAATATTGTCACTAACGGTAAGTTTACCGCCTTCGTTTTCAATAATGTTTTTTGTTATCCACAATCCTCTGCCCGTACCGTCGATGCCCTTCGTATTCTTTACCCTGTAATACTTCTCGAAAATCCTCGATTTCTCACTGTCAGGTATGCCCGTGCCGTGATCACAGACCCTGATCACTGCGCTATTGTCGTCATACGACGCATTTATTTCAACGATACTGTCATCAGGAGAATACTTCAATGCATTTTCTATCAAATTTATGACCGCATTCTTGAGCAGGCTTGAAACCTCGGCAAACAACAGCCTGTAGGACGAATAGACAAATTTTACCCTCGAATGTTCCGTTACATTAATCCTTTCCCTGGTAATTTTAATATTTTATATCATTTCAAACAGCGATATTATCCGCTTGTTGCACCTGATGTATC
>JBJKSS010000451.1:0-4398 GCA_046703745.1 Spirochaetota bacterium | reverse complement strand
GTTTGACTATTCCAGCACGAACCGCACGGTTTTCCTGAGCTTTACAGCAATCGGCAGTCCGTCCATTTTTGCAGGAATGCACTTCAGTCCCTTGAAAGCCCTCACGGCCGCCCGGGCGAACCCGTGCCCCGGATCAGTCACGACTTCCGCCTCCTTTATATAGCCATGCTTGTCTATGTAAAGCTCAAGCACTACACACCCCTCTATCCCCTCGTCGCTCGCTTCTTCCGGATATTCGAGCCTCGACTTTATCTTTTTCTCAGGAAACACAGGGTATTCCGCTCCGTTTAACGGTGTCTCTTCGGCAACCTCCACCCTGTCATCCGACGAATCCTTCAGCCCCTCTTCAACCTTTTTTTTCTGCTCCACTATCTTTTTCTCCGGAGGCTTTTTTGTCGTGCTCACATCGACAAAGTCTACCTGCACGAAATCCTTCGGCGATATCTTCCTCTCCTTCACAAGCACCGAAATGCCGAACAGAAGCGAAAAATGAAACACGAAAATAATAATGTACAACAACAATAAATTGTGCTTCTTCATAATTATTCTTCTTTGTTATCTATTGCAAGCTCAAGCTTCTGCGTGCCGAGCTCTTTCACCGTGCCCAGCACCTTTGCAACCAGCCCGTAATTCACATTCTCGTCAGCATTCACTACAAGCACTTTCTCGGCAATGCCCAGCTCGTGCAGCTTCAGGTAAAGCGCATTCATATCGCTTACTTCCTTGTCATTCACATACACAATCCCGGTCTGGGCAACCGTTATGTGGACTATCTTGCCCTTTGATACAGGAGAATTAAGTTCTGTTCTGGGAAGCTTAACCTTGATCGCAGACTGCACCAGGAGCGGTGTCGTGACGATGAACGCAATCAGAACTACCAGCAGGATGTCGGTGAAGGGGATTATATTTATCTCGGACATCATGAGGCTGCCCGACTCCTTTTTGAATTTCAGCATATCACCTCTTTCGTCAAAAGGTCGATTATTTCATAGCTGGAATACTCGATCTCCTCGAGCATGAGCTTTATCCTGTTGTGAAAAAAGTTGTACGCAATTACAGCAGGTATGGCCACGAAGAGCCCTGCCGCCGTGTTGATAAGCGCCTCGGCAATGCCGTTTGTTACAAGGCTCGGAGTGAAGGACTCTGCAACGGAGATCGCCTTGAAAGCGTTGATGATTCCAAGTACGGTGCCGAAGAGCCCGATGAAAGGTGTTACACTGCCGGCGCTTGCAAGTATTATGAGCTTTTTTTCAAGGTACAATGAGAGCTTTGTCCCCTTGCGCTGCATTGCCTCCTCTATTACCTCCTTTGATCTGTCCCTCTTTTCCAGAGCTTCCCTGAATATTTCGCTTAAAACGGTTTTGTCCTTTTTACAAAGGTCAAGCGCTTCGTCGAATTTCTTTTCTACAAGCTTTGTCCTGAAACCCGCCGTGAACTTTTTAAAACGTCTGTTTATTTTGACAAACACTATCAAGCGTTCAACGATGGTTGCAAGTGAAAATACCGAGCATAGCATCAGTATTATGAATACCGGCCCGCCCTTGATTAGAAAATCGATAACATTCATGTTCTCAAACATAATAATAATTCCTCACTAAAATATTTTTACTGCTTCAAAGCATTGAGCAGTTTCTCCGCCTGTTCGGGAGTGATCTTGCCTTCCTTTAGCATGTTAAGAATTGTCAGTTTCGCATTCGGTGAATCGGCTTTTGCTGTTTCGCTGCCTTTTTCGCTTTCACTTTTTAATTTGGAATAGTATTCATCGGCGTTTAATTCAACAACTTTCATGTTACGATTCTTCTTGAATTTCTTGACCAGTGCGACGTATTTTCTCAGTTTGTTCATTCTTTTTTCGTCCTGTACAAGTTTTATATCTCCGTGTTTAAAATCAATAACACCGTAAATATACGCCGTATTTGAATTAATTGTGAATTCCGGCAACAGATTATTTAAATCAAGTTCGCTGTTATATATATTCGCTCCTCCGAGACTTACAGTCAGCATAACCTTTTCAAATTTATATTTTCCGATTGTAACGCCGGGAATAAAAGCCCTTCTCATCCATGGAAATATCAATACCTGAAATTTCTGTTTTGATTCCAAATTCCTTATTGTTATTATCATGGATTCATTGTAGTATGTATAAGGCAAATAGGGGTCACGCGTTGATGCCATCCATTCCCAGGTGCCGAGATTAAAGCCGATATTCTTTTCATTTATTCCCATTTTCTTGAAATCGGGATCAGCTGTGCCATTAACAAATGCCTGATGAACCAAAGCTTTAAAATCATCGCTGTTGTATTTGACCATAAAAAGGAAAAGACTGTTTTTAGCCTTTGGCTTAATGATTATTTCCCTGGGGTCGTTCATGACATCATCTGTCCTTGAATAACCGGCCGGATTAATGAATAAAGATAAAATTAAAGTTAATAAAAATAATCGGGATTTCATATATGACTCCTGTTTTAAATAATCTTGATTTACTCATATTAAAATCCAAAAATGTAATTTAATCAAGGTAACTCTCGTATACCATTGGGTAACTTGGGTTACATAGAGTACAAATTCTGATCTTTTCAATTCATCCGGCCCGATTACAATGCCCCATAAAAAGTCAGGAACATTAATCTTTCTTGACATCCTGTCCATTGGCAGCCTGATCATCATTTCCCGTTTTAACCGCCGAATAATACTCATCCGGGTTGAGCTCGATTACTTTCATACTCCTGTTTTTTTTGAATTTTTTCACCAGCGCCACGTATTTTCTCAGTTTATTCATATATTTTTCTTCATTGGTGAGCTTTATTTCACCTCCCCTTAAATCGATTACGCCGTACATGAATGCCGTGTTGGAATTCACGGTAAATTCCGGCAATTCCTTGTCAATGAATACATCATTGTTATATACGAGCGATCCTCCACGGCAGACAGTAAATGTTATCTTTACAAATTTATATTTTCCAATCGTTACATTCGGGATAAATGCCCTTCTCATCCATGGAAAAATCAACACCTCGAATTTCTGTTTTGATTCCATATTCATCACTGTTGCGATTATGCTTTCACCGTAATATTCCAAATAAGAATTTCCATAATTCAGGCTTTGGGACACATGCTCCCACCTGTAGAGATAATCAACTATGGTTCGCTCATTGAAATCACAGCTTCTTGCCAGGCTCTTGTCAAATGTTCCTTCATGAAATGATCTTCTTACCATGAGTTTGAAATCATCACTGCTGAATTTTACATAAAAAAGCACCAGGCTGTTTTTTGCCCTGGGTTTGATTATTATTTCCCGAGGGTCATTAAGAACATCGTTTGATTTCGAATAACATTCGAGTGTCATGAAAAGTAAAACAAAAGCTATAAAGATTATTAATTTAGATTTCATTTGATTCTCCTTCTTGAATGATTGATGTGCAAATTATTATTCAGGAAAGGAAAAAAATCAAGATAACTATCGTGTAGTTACAGGTAACTTGAGTTACTATTACCTCGGGGTGGATTCAAAACAGGGGTCACTGCAATCATTGATTATTTTTTTTATAGAATTGTCTGCCAGTGAATATTCATATATGCTCGGCGGTGCCGAATACCCATACTGATCGGCAACATCAAATTCATAGGATGCAAAAATTATTGAATTTCCGTCATATGTCCAGCTTGGATTATACGTGGTAAACTGTGTAACACTCAAATAAAGATTATATGAATTGTTGCCGACAAACTCCCATTTGGAATCCGGTTTGGAAGAATTTTTCACATTAACATCGGTGATTTGATTGACATTCGTAATGGTCAGATTATTAAGATCAAGACTGGCAATAAAAATGTTCCTTTTATCAACTGCGCTGAATAAATCCCAGTTTTTATCCTTGAACTGGTATGCTATCATGGTTTCCGAAGGATTAACGGTGATGTTTATCATCAGACCGTCAGTTTTGAAATTGGGCTTTAACAATTCATAGCTGCCGGTACTGCCGGGGTTCGGCGTCAACAGGTACACTTCTCCTTTTAATACATCCCTGCTGGACACAATTATTATTCTGCCGTCCTTAAGGCAGCTGAATGCGGCTTCGCTGTTCATCCTGTCGCTGATCTGTATCTCACTCCCGGGAAAAGAATTAATCGTTGTCATAAATATGCCTGTTTTGTCATATTTGCTGTAATAACGTGTGAATACTATCCTGTCAGTCCCATCCTTTGTCCAGGTCGGAATAACATCAGAATAAAATCCGTCTGTAAGCACCCTTAATCCCGTGCCATCCGGATTAATTATGCATATCTGGGAATTCCAGAATTTGCGGATGCTTGATCGGGTTGATACTATTCTTGTAAACACTATTTTATCGACAGTGGAAGACCATGAGGGTTCTATATCATAATATCCCCTTGTGA
>JBJKSS010000450.1:0-7416 GCA_046703745.1 Spirochaetota bacterium | reverse complement strand
GTTTGGAACCGACAGGTACGAATTCACCAATTTTTCGGATACCGAAGAAAAATTAAGCGGCAAGGATTATAAAGGTGAAGATTTTTCAGATTTAAAAAAAGCAAAAGAAATCGCCGTGCAATTAAATGCAGATGTAGTCATAACCGGAGAATATGTAATTATTGAGAATCACATAATGATAATGCTCCATACCGTTGATATAATAACGGGCCAGCTTGTTGCCCTTACAAAGGTTGAGGGCAGCACCGGTGTAGAGATGTTCGACCTTATTAATAAGGCAGCGGCCGACATGACGGGCAAGATCACGGAAAAGCTGCCGATGCTTGAAAGAAATAAAGATGATGAAGCAAAAAAAGAAGATATGAAATCGAAAGTCATGCTGACCCCCATGAAAAAAGCCGGGATAGGGCTGATTGTTCCCGGAAGTTTGCTGATCCTTTCCGGGCTCCCTGTTTTTATATACGACCTTGCAGGATACAGTCAAATTTTAAGAAATTACAGGGACAAGTACGTCAACCTTGGCACGTATCAGGATGAATACGAAAAATCTTTTGTGATTTTCAAGGCACTGTTTTTTTCAAGCATCGGGGTAATGGGCGCAGGTGTTATTTTAACGGTTATAGCTCTCCCGTTGCTGATTATAAAACAAAAAGGAAAAAGGATTTCCCTGGTTATCGATTCATCAAATTTTGATGCCATAAGCGTTTACATGAGAATTTCTTTATAAATTTAAAAAAAAATCGCAGGTAAAACAGTGCATTCTACGATTAATATTCGGATTATTTATATCAGACGACCTGGAAACAAGGGGTTGTAACCCCTTGTTTCCGAATATTTTCGAGGGAGATTAATATGAGAAAAACATTTTGTCTATTTGCAGCAATGATCATTCTGGCATTCTTGATTGCCGGGTGCGACCTTTTCAATCCTGCCAAAGGAGGGGGCGGAGGGGATTCGTCTATCACCGGTAGTTCAAGTAGTTCAAGCAGTTCAAGTGGAAGCACTGTAACCGATGGCGTATGGTACACGATCGGATCACCAGAAGCAGTCTCTTTGATCGGTGGTTATACAAATGGCCCGACAAATATTAGCGGCACCCATTATCCTTCCCTGGAATATATGAAATCAGGGAATGTGATGAACCTTCAGGGCACGCTTCACCTGATTAGTGCTCCGGGACAGCCGGGAATAAACAAAATATGTGTTCTTCCATCCGGATGTGCTCCCTCAACCAGGGTGGTTCATTTTGGCGTTATTTATATTAACAATGGTGTAAATGTAACCTCTGCGGCTGATTTGAACGACAGCCAAGGTTTTGTCGATCCGAACGGGAGTGTCTGGATAGGTTCACCGCATGAAGCGATAACAGACATATATGTTAATATTGATGGTGGACCTTTTCAATACAATGTGAAATAACAAACATGACCCACAATGAAGCGGGCTTTAGAGGGAGATTAAAATTTATTAACAGCAATGGCCATGATAGCATTCTTGATCGCCGGCTGTGATCTTCTCAATCACGCAACAGGAGGCGGAGGAGAGGATTCGTCTACCGGGAGTTCTAGCAGCTCTAGCAGAGGCAAAAGTAATTCATCATCTGAGGGGCAGGATACTTCCGTTAAAATAATATTTAGAAGACAAACAGGCGTTGATTTAAACGGTGATCGGTTGATTGTGGCAGATAATTATATGATTTTTCCGATATCCTGATGATTGTCGAGGCCGTTTTATCCCTGTCATAAATTGCGGTGTATATATGTTGCCGTCCGGAAGCATTACATCGAGGATTACAAGATCGATCCGCTGGTGCAAAAGTACTTCGATCACTCCGGCGGTTTTGTTGAATTCGTAAACAGTATGGTTTTCAAGCTTCAGATATCCGGCAACGCTTTCCCTGATTGAGTCATTGTCCTAAACAATTATTAATTTTTCCATGAAATAATTAATAATATAATTTTTGTATTTATCAAGCGGTTTCTTTCTTTTTTCCGAATTCTTCACAATCTTCAAGAATCAGACATGGTTATTGCACAATCAATATATAATTTATCAATAATTAGCACTTTAAATAATATTTGACACTATACTTTTTTTATTTATAAAATTATAATCGGCACAACCGATAAATCACAGGGAATTTCATGAAAAGAATCAATATAACCGCTTTTATTGCATTTTTGGCACTGTCCCTTGCCTGCCAATCCTTCGCCGAAGACACTTCCGGATTCGTAAGAAGGGAAGGAAACAAACTGATGCTTGACGGCAGGGAGATACATCTTAGGGGCATTTGTTTCGGCAACAATGTATTCGAAGGAGAATGGGACAATTACCACGAGCTGCCCTATACGCATCATGATGAAAAGGATTACATGCGGATCAAGAGCTGGGGAATGAACGTCATCAGGTTTTACATGAATTACAAAACATTCGAGGATGACTGCCGGCCGTTTAAATACAAACAGACCGGCTGGGAGTGGCTCGACAGGAACATCGCCTGGGCGAAAAAATACGGCATTTATCTGATTCTCGATATGCATGTCCCGCAGGGAGGCACCCAGTACACAAATGAAGGCACAGGGCTCTGGTTCAACAAAAAAAACCAGAGAAGGTACATGGCCCTGTGGAAAGCAATTGCAAAAAGGTATGCCAATGAAAAAATCATAGCCGGGTATGACCTGCTCAATGAACCCGTTGTTACAAGGTCGATAGATCAATGGCGCGACCTTGCCAACCGCACGGTAAAGGAAATCAGGAGCGTCGATAAAAATCATGTCATGGTAATGGAATGCATCCTGGGAATAATGACCGACTGGAGATCGTTCCACAGGGCCGAGAATATTTTCCTTATTAATGACGACAATGTCCTCTATTCGTTTCATTTTTATTTCCCGTTCAGTTTTTCTCACCAGTTTGCAATATGGACAGGCATGAAGAAGGGCGGCAAATATCCGGATAATGACCTCTGGGAGAATACTATCGACCGCAGGCAGATGCGAAGGAACAGGGATTATCTGGAATACGAAATGATGAAATATGTCGATTTTTCAAGGAAAAACAATGTGCCCGTTTATTGTGGAGAATTCGGGGTGGATTTTCACAGCTTTGAAAAAAACAGGGGCGGGGTCAACTGGGTCAACGACATGCTTGACATAATGATAAAATACAATATTGATTTTACGTATCACTGCTACCATGAGGGATGGTTCGGGGTATTCCAGAATGACGAGGGGCTCCCGGATGAAAATTACGCCAACAGGGCCCTTATAAATCTGTTTAAGTCCAAATTGCATGACAGGAAAGAGCCCAGGATTTTACGCAGTGATGACGAGACATCCAGGTGAAAAAATAACCGGCGCCCATTAAACGTTGGTTGAAATCAAAAATAATTATTTCGGGGAAAAATAATATGAAACAGAAAAATTCAAACAGGATATTCTTTGCATTTATTGCGCCGGCACTTGTTATAACGTGTTTCGTGCATGTAATACCGGTGCTTTCGAGCATCTACATAAGCTTTACCAATCTCAACATGTACAACCTCCAGAAATTTTTTACGGCCGCGTTCATAGGGTTCAGGAATTATTCAAACATTTTTACGAGCAAACTGATAATCGGCGATGAATTCCTGAGGTCATTCAGGAACATTACGTTTTTCAGTATTATCGTCATATCGAGCAGCATCATAATTGCCGTGCTGGTGAGCCTTTTTTTAAACCAGAAATTTCCGTGGAAAACCCTGACAATTGCAATAATTTTGATTCCCTATTTCACGATGGATTCTGTAAGCTACGGGCTGTGGTCAAATTTTTTTTCGGACAATTATCATATCGGCCCGGTCAATTCGTTCCTCATGAACATCAACCTGATCAACTCGCCGATCCCATGGAAAATCGGGAACCTGGCGATGATTCCCATAATATTGGCCACGATCTGGAAGAGTTGGCCGCTTTTGTGCATAATTATTCTTGCGGGCCTGCAGGGCATACCGAAGGAAATTTTCGAGGCAAGCATGATCGACGGTGCGGGCGGCATACAGCGTTTTTTCAAGATAACACTGCCGCTTTTGATGCCGTATATCCAGACGATTGGGATTCTTTCGCTGATCTGGTCGATACATTCATACAACAATTTCCTCGTATTCTTCGGTGATTCAATAAGCCGCAACACCATAATACCTTCAATATCGATCATGAGGCAGCTCACTTCCAGCTTTAACTACGGCATTGCATCCGCCATGGCCGTGATACTGCTGCTCATCGTTCTGGCCATAACAATAATACTCATTTACAGGAGAAAGGAAGAAAACTACCAATGAATAATAAAATTCTTGCTGCATTCTACAGCATAAAAAACAGGCTTCTCGCATTGTTAAACGGATCCGGCTACACGGGCAAAATATCACCGGCCGACAAAATCAAAATATTCAACAAAAATTTGAGGAATATTATTATAGCGTTGTTTATCATAACGGTCGTGCTCCTTCCCTACGGCAGCCTGATCATCCACTCCCTCATTAATTTCAGCATAAGTCCGCCGTTCATGGATTTTACATCTTACGAGAGGGTTATAGATTATCCGATGTTCCGACATTGCCTTGTCAACAGCCTCGTGATTTCCATAGGCACCACGCTGATATCCATACTGACAGCGCTCTTCGCATCGTATGCGCTTTCGAGGATCAGGTCGAGTTGGAGGAAGGCGTATGAATTGTTTCTCTATATTTTGCAGATGTTTCCAGGCATAGCTTTCATAGTGCCGTTTTTCATAATATTCATACTCATAAAGAGGTATTTTTTTATTCCCATGCAGAATACCTATCACGGGCTGATAATCACCTATACTTCGTTTGCCCTGCCGTTTACGATACTGATGCTTAAAAATTTCGTCAGTGCGATACCGAAGGAACTGGATGAGCAGGCGCAGATCGACGGATGCAGCAGGCTGAATTTAATCTTCAGGATAATCCTGCCGCTTGCACTGCCGGGCATACTTGCCGTTTCGATTTTTTCATTCATCATGTCGTGGAACGAAATATTGTTTGCTTTCACTCTTACTAAGAATGAAACCATGACGGCATCGATCTATATTATAAAAAAAATGCAGATGTACAGTTACAACGACTGGATGGACTGGAACACCGCCTGTGTCCTTGTTACGCTTCCCGTTGTCATTATATTCGCATTCCTGCAGAAAAAACTGATTTCAGGATTGAGCACAAACTATATCAAGTAAAGGAACATTAATGGATAAGGCTAAATTGATTTCAAAACACGGGAAAACCCTTTTCATCATATTGTCTCTCGCGATATTTTTATTTTCCGCATTTTTTTTAAGCCTCGGCACCGGTGTGGAATACGTCTGGCGCAATCAGGGGCACACGTTTGCGATGATAAACAATTCGTTCGGTGGCATCATAAGGATCTGTGCATCCGACTATCATCCGCCGCTGTACTTTTTAATGCTTAAACTTTTCACGCTGGTATTCGGCAAATCGATCATTGCATTGAGGGCATTCTCCGTTATCGGCACTCTCGCTCTTGCTGCGTTGAGCATCGGGCCGGTAAGGCGGATACTGGGGAATGCAGGGGCGGTAATTTACATGCTCCTCATATTAATCCTGCCGGCGTTTTCTTCACAGAGCCAGAATGCGGAGATGTATACATGGGCCTGCTTTTTCGTAACGGCAGCGGTGCTCTACGGCTGTCTTGCAGTAACGGGTAACGGCCTGTTTGACTGGATAATGTTCGGGCTCTTCGGTATCGCATCATGCTATACCCATTATTACGCTTTGGCGGCAATGATATTCCTGGGCATTTTCATGTTTGTCTATCTTGCAATCAGGGACAAAAAAAAGCTCATTCCATTCATGATCGTCGAGGCGTTGACTGCGATTATGTTTGTGCCGTGGATCCGGCCCCTGCTGGATCAGACAGGGCACATTCTGGGATTTTTCTGGTACTGGATACCCAAACTCGACAATTTTACCGCTTTGCAAACCCTTACATACCAGTTTGCAGGCAGGGCTGGAGGATCGATAAATTATGCCGGACTGGCACTGATGGCGGTGCTTCTGTATTACGGAGTGAGGATTTCTATAATCGAAAAGGGCAGGAAGTCATTGTTGTTTTACATGTCGATTGCCGTTTATGCCATGACCCTGATTTTTGTCTTGTGGTTTTCAGAATACATCAAGCCCGTGCTGCTGCCAAAATATATTTTCCCGCTTGCCGGTTTAATCGTGATAATCATGGCGCATACCCTCACAAGGCTCAAGGAAAAGAGAACAACTGCGATCGTGCTGGTCTTCATTGCCGTGATCACCCTCCCCGCAGGCATTTCTGTAAGGACGGTCAGGTTCACCGAACCGGTGAAAGAAGCTTTGACCTATCTGAAACTCAACATGAAGGATAACGACGCCCTGATTCACTGCGATGACGAATCCATGTCGTCTTTCATGTATTATTTCCCGAAACGCAAGCAGTTTTTGTTCCTCTCGCCGCTTTACAAGGGGTTCATGAATTATGCTGCATTCGGCTGCAATCTCACGGTAGACAATGACCCATGGAGATTCCTTGATGAAAACGGCACGGTCTGGATAGTCTGCAAAAACGAGGACTACATTCCCTATAAAATATACAAGTCGATTGTATACAATGACAGGTATGTCCTTGCGGACAAACCCGAGATTTACAAGGATCCCAATTCATGGATAACACTCAGGCTTTATAAATATGTGAAGAAACGATAATCTTTAATTCGTTTTTAAAATTTCACCGGTTTCCCTGTCTATGATCTCCCCTTTTTCATTTACAGAATAACCGGCTTTTGCCAGCTTTCTTTTAACAATCCTCATTCTGTGATTTAAAATTTTTGCAGCGAAATATGACTTTATCCTGATGAAGAGGTATTTTATTATCAATACAAGACGGTCGCAAAAAATTCCGACAATTGTCGAAATAATCCCTGAAAATTGCAGGATCAATAGACGGAATTTTTCATTAAAGATAATTCTTCCGAATATCATAAAAAGACAATAACCATTATGATGATAATCCACAAACCTGTGGAATGCCCGTATGAACCCATGACTGATAATACCAAATATATATTTGAATTTCAATATTCATCTGAATTAACCGCTTTTAACCGGGAATATGATAATCTGCCTTTAATACCGGCCTGTGCCGGGGCAACCCGAGCCGAGAGAAATTAATTTCAGTTATCAATGTTCCGGGCGGCGCAGCCTCGTTAGTGGAATTCAGTTTGCCTTCGATTGGGCAAGTATGGAATTAGTGCGTCAAGATAAATTTGTAATGTCCGACTGGTTAAAATCCAGTGCAGGTAAAGTCTAACCAACAGCTTGCAACGGAGTATCACATTTAAAAGGGTGACCTGATAAATGAAGCTGATACA
>JBJKSS010000449.1:0-3834 GCA_046703745.1 Spirochaetota bacterium | reverse complement strand
ACCTCACTGTTTGCAATAAAAAAAAATGTATTTTTGGAAATCGGCGGATTTGATGAGAATTTCGGCATAAAACCCTGCGAAGATTTGGAGTTTGGAAAGAGGTTGGCAGTTAGTCACAAGATATATCTGGCAAAGGAACTTCAATTTGAGCATATCAAACATTATACGCCGATGCAGGTGTTGGTTACGGATTTTCAAAGAACTGAAAGTATCATGAAGATGATGTTAAGGAAAAATCTGGATAACAAGGTGAATGCTACTTCCCAGACAGCAGGAAAGAGTTTTGTGTGGGGAGTAGGGCTTGTCGGTATGACATTCGTTTCGTTATTATTCGGCCTGAAATTCTCCGGATTTTTTTATATTTTATCGGCAGCGGCAATTTTAATTATTTTCCTGTTGAATTATGATTTTATCAGATTAACATCGGATAAAAAAGGCTTGCTTTATTTTTTCAAAACATTCTCATTCCTGTTATGTGATTTGTTTGTAATGGGGCTCTCATCATTTAAAGGAATAATTTCATTTTTATCGGGAGAAAAATATTAAAATATTCAATATATCAAAGGCTGTCACGAATCCTCCTGTAATGGGGTTCCATTTAAGGGTATCAAACTATAACATGGCTTTGGCCGGTCATGAAAAAGTATCGGTCAAACAGTTTTCATACAACACGACGTATTTCAACAGGCAAAAAATGCTTTCATTCAATGGAGGCAGGTACAGGGAATACCATCTGCATTCCATAATATATACGCTTTTGATTATTATCATGTGGCCAATTTTGCGTATAAGAAGCTGGTATTTCATGATACCTCATATATTCAAATTGATAAGGCCGGGTAAAATGATGAAGAAAAAACTGGATGAATCCGATATCATCCAGGCAGAAGGGCCGTGGCTTGTTTCGTGGGTCAAAAAATATTCTGATAAACCTCTGGTTTTAATCGCGCACAATGTTGAATACGATCTGGCCGGATCCATTCTGAAACATAAAAACGGGTTTTATCCGGAGTTTGTGAAAAACATTATACTGCGCATAATGTTTGAAGAGGAAAAAAAGGCTGTAGCGCTTGCCGATTATATATTCTGTGTAAGCGGGGAAGACATGGCAAGATTGTGTGAGCTGTATGGTGTGAATGCAGATAAATTGAAATTCATACCGAGCGGGGTCATCACGGAAGATTACAGGGTATTGTCAAAAGAAGAAAAAAATGCTTTCAAGAAAGAGCTGGGTATTGAAAAATATGAAAAGATTGTTCTGTTTACCGGATCATTTCATCCTCCGAATGTTCTGGCTGCACACTTTATAACAGATGTTATTTCATCGGAATTCAGGACAGGTAACATTTTGTTTTTAATCGCCGGCTCAGTATTTAATGTACAAAAAAGGTATGAAAACATTTTTATTACAGGGCGGATATCCAGGGATCAATTATTGAAATTTGCCGGCATTGCAGATATTGCAATCAACCCCGTACCATATGGAAGCGGATCGAATATCAAGATGTTCGAATATCTTGCATTGCACCTACCTGTTATAAGTACAGAAAATGGTATCAGGGGAGTTGTCGATCGGGCAAGAGGAGCTATGATTGCATGTAAAACTGAATGTTTCGCTCAAATGCTTAAAAAAATTCTTTCCGACGAGAGCATGGTGGAAAAGCTGAAAAAAGAGGCCATTGAAGGCAAAAAATATCATGATTACCATTACATTACGGGAAATGCATTGAAATATTACGAACAGGCCATTTATAATTATTCACAAAGAAAAGCAAAATGAATTCGTTATTAAAAAGAACAAAAAAAACAGTAAAAACGATCCGTGATAATAAAAAAATATTCAAAATGGATTTCCTGCTTTCCCATCCCATGATTAAAACATCATTTTTCAGGAACATTCGGATAATATTTTTTTTTAATGTTATTTCTTATGTGTTGATTGCCCTTTCCAACTTGCTTGTCATAAGAATATGGGGCCCAGCAGAATATGGAAGGATTGCATTAATTCAAAACCTTCAGTCTTTTTTGTTTATTCCTGTTTTGATGGGAAATAATAATGCAATGTATAAATTTTTACCGAAAAGTAGTAAAGATGATGCAAAAAAAACCATGGGCTCGGGATTTTATGGCACTTTGGCAGGAATCATCTTTTTTACTACTTTATATTTTATTGTTTTTCCTGTGGCCGGCAGACTACTGAAAGTACCTTTTAATATCTGGCGATATGCGGTTATCTTTTCTGTCATTAACAGCCTTTTCATTTTTTCTGAGTCATGTCTGCGTGGATCGAAGAGATTTTCACTTATAGGAAGGTTCAGGCTGATTGGTGCCTCAATATTTTTTGTTCTGATTTTCTTAATACTTTTTTTTTACAAGCCATCTTGTAATTTCCGGTACTTTTTTATTTCTTTTTTTATTTACCAGGGATTCTTCATTTTTCTTGCCTTTTATTCATTGAAAATGCCGATTTTGCATTTTGATTTTTCCCGTTTATCCAGAAACTTCCGGTATGGGGGGTTTATGATGCTTAATCTGCTGCTTACTACCCTGCTGTTCAACAGCGATATACTGTTCATGAATTATTTTTATTCAAAAGATACACTTGGTATTTATGCGGTATATTCCGGATTCGCAAAAGTATTGTTCAATGTGTTTTTTTATGAAGTCTTTTCAGTAGTGTTCCTGCCGACTATTGCAGGAATGGATTTTAGATTGGTAATTAAAAAAATCGAAAAATATATTATACCTGTTTCGATTGCCGTATTTTCAGCAACAGCATTAGTGTGCGCCATCATCATGTTATTCATAAACAGAAAAAATGTTTTGAATGTCTTTTATATAGGACTGCTTTCCATTAATATCGCTTTTTATACGGTCTTTCAGTTGTACAATTCAATCATGTACATGGAAGGAGAAAAGGGAGCATTGGTTTGCCTTGTTGTTATAACTATTGTTATACCTTTTTCATTGTTACTACAGTACGTTTTTATACACTCATGGAATATTCCTGGTGCATTCATTGCACAAATTTTGACTAACGGTTTGTTGATTATAACAATTAAACTTTTTATCAGCCGGCTGGTTCTTAAAAGGAATATTCTCTCATGTAAAGTTTTTCAGAATAAGGATTAATTTTTATAACAAATTAGTGAGGCAGCAATTATTCAATTTTTTTGTGTTAGGTATAAAAATTTTTTTTATACATTGTGTACATTTTTGTAATCATTGATGATACCTGTGAGCTCTTTCGTTTTAGCAGTTATGTCATCGGCCATCGTGATCTCGGTAACCATTGCAATGTTTTTCACCCCGAGACTGAGGAGCTCCCCGATGTTTTCCTTCTTGATGCCGCCCATTACACTGAATGGAAGGTTATTTCTTACCGTTTTGAGGTACTCCGTGCCGAGCGGTCTGATGAGGTTTGCCTTGGTCTGTGTTGTGAAAACCGGGCCCATGTTTATGTATGTGGCGTCGTCCCTTGCGGCTGCATCGATTTCTTCCTGGTTGTGAGTCGAAACACCGATGATCAGTTTTTTCGACAGCTTTCTTGCCGCCCTGCAGGGAAGATCATCCTGCCCGAGGTGCACGCCGTCCGCCTTTACCGCAAGTGCGATGTCGACATGATCGTTTATTATGAGGACAACCCCGTGTCTTTTTGTGATTTCCCTGAAGTTCAGCGCCTCGAGGTATATTTCCTTTTTGCTTTTGTTTTTCGATCTTAACTGTACGATCTTCGCTCCGCCCGCGATTATTGCCTCAAGGACCAGGGTGATTTCCCTTCCCTTGCAGAATTCCTCCGTGATGACAGGATATAATCCGTAATCAAACTTCATT
>JBJKSS010000448.1:0-3707 GCA_046703745.1 Spirochaetota bacterium | reverse complement strand
TGATTGCACCATGCCCTGTAAACATCTTCGCTTGATTCTATTACCAACTGTTCAAGACCTGCCCAGCAGAGCCATGACTTCCAGTGATTTTCATTGTTTACGATTATATTGGGAAGCGTGACGGATTCCGCTGTATTGTTGGCATAAATCTTATGCATCATTCCCCTGTATGTAAAAGGTTCCCTGCTCCAGGAAACCCTGATCTCTTTTTCAAGATTTTTAAGCCTCGCAAGCTGGTTTTCACTGTAATTCATCAATTTCTGGAAAACACCAAGTTTTACGCTTAACGCCTGGAAGCTGATTGATGTATTTGTTACTGCCGCGGCAATCTTTATTCCCAGATCCTCACACTCGTCAAAATAATCGGGATGCATCATAATATTGATGTGGCATGAGACCCTTTTGTGCAGGTATTGCACAACCTGAAAAAACAGTTTCTTGTAATGCCCTTCGGGATGGTAGCTGATGCAGGCATGATCAAGATAAGGCGAAAGTTTTTTCCAGAAACCAATGCTCCTTTTGCCGTTTGTTATAATGCCTGTGCAGCATTTCCTTGATTTGATATAAGAAATCAATTCAATCAAATCTCTGTAGAGTGTGATCTCTCCGCCTGTCAGGTCAAAATAAATTTCCTTGCCGAGTTTCATTTTGTAATGATTTACAATCTGGTCAACGAATTTTTTTGCTCTTTCTATATCGACCCATTTATGAGAGCCGTCATGAAGCTTCCCGCCGCAGTACCTGCATTTAAGCGAACAGATATTTCCGTATTGCCAGTTGACAACGAACATGTTGTTATGCTTTATATTTTCATGCATGTAATGCACGGGCAACGATTTATTGCTCACAGCCGCTCCTTATTATTTTTCATTTTTTCCCTGCCATACTGCCAAGCGATTCACATATAAAATTTACGAGTGAATCGACGCTGTTGAATATGGAATAATCAAGCTTTTCAAAATTTATCTCGATTCCGAATTCGTCTTCAAGAACAAGGACAAAGTTGATCATCTGCACGGAATCCAGACCGACTTCTGTTATGATATCCGTCGAGCTTGACAATTTTTTTGCCAGTGAAGGCTCTCCGGCAACCTCTTCCAGTATGAGTTTAATCTTTTCCAGCACATTTTCTTTTGTAAACATAAATCATCTCCATATAATTCATTTTAAAAAAAATCATTTTATTGAAAATTGACAGCCTAAAAATATATCAAACGTAACATTCTGTCGTCCGTTTAGATCGACCGGGACAATTTTTATCAAAATTTACAAAATAAATAATACAAATACTGCAATATATATATAAAAAAAGGAATATTACGATGTGCGCAATCTGATTTTGTTTGGGAAATGGATTAATATAAACAGGTTTTAGAAGGTTAAAATGATAATCTGGATTTTTTTAATTAGTTTTATGGAATAATCTTTGAGAATTGTTAAAATTAAAATAAAAAAAAATTATTCTGTACCCCTGATTTTGAAAAACAATAAAGTTATTTAATATTTTTATGCATAATGATTATTTTCCCAGGAATCTTTGAAGTGTCAAAAAATGCATTCAGTAATGAATTTTATCAAAAAGTGCGTACAGATCAATATGCACTAAAGACAAATGTATCATTATCCCTGATTGTTGTTTTTCTGATTTCTTAAAGATCGCAAAAAATCCTTCCTGTACCTGGATGGCGTTTTGTTTGTATACTTCTTGAACATCTTGTTGAATGTGGATTTTGAATTAAATCCTGCATCAAAGGCGATTTCCAGGATATTTGTATCACTGATATCAGAGCTCATGAGTATTTTTTTTGCTTCCTCAACCCTGTATGTATTGATGAAATCATAAAAATTAAGTCCGGCATACTCATTGATTATGTATGAGAGGTAGGCCCTTGGTATATCGAGATCCTCGGAAAGCTCCTGCAGGCTCAGATCATTGTTCTTGTAAATTTTTTCTTTTTCTATATAATCCAAAAGCTTCCTGAGATACTCCATCGATTTTTCGTTGGACAGTCCGTATCTTTGTGTCGTGTTTTTCTCAAGCTCATTGCCCTGGGCATCCTTCTTGATTAACTCAACATGCTTTTTCATATTGTTGTAGAGTTTCACGCCTTCAAGCGTGTTTGAAAGCTGGATGGTAAGAATATCATATATCTCCTTTTCCGATGCATCATTTTCATAGATCACATGCCCAAGAAGCTTTTTATTGAAATTGATCGTCATGACTACATAAGGGTTTGCAATGGAAAGATTTTTGACTCCTCCGGGCAGCAAATCCCAGGTTGAATAATTTTCAGATTCTTCATTATAATTTATTATTTTTTGATCCTTGTAGGCAATCAGTATTCTTGAAGAATCAATATTGTTTTCGTTTTTATTGGAATCAAAAAGAGATATATAGCAGCTTTTTATACCCAATTTCGGGAATTCACCCACTATTGCCTCTTTCAACCTGTCAACATCAAAGAATGTCACTATGGATTGGGTTATTATGTAAAAATCCAGCTCTTTTTCCTTGTTTTTCATTTTGGGATATTCCTGGTGCTTTATACCGACTTCTTCAATAATATTTTTCGCTTTCATCTTCAAATCATTTATCAGGTAATATTCTTTCTCATTTGAGAAACATGAAAGCACATTATTGAATATAAAAAGCACCGCATCATTCCACAGCCGTGAATCCTTGTGATTGGTTATAGCTTCAGAAAGTATATTTTCAAGTGCATTGAGGAATTTGCTTTCATTCATATTCCTGATGTCATCGATTAATGATTCCAGAAGATACCTAGCCCATTCCGATCTCAAATTTTCATCTATGAGGTTTGAAAATTGCGCGTAAAGAATATTTTCTATTTCAGGCATAAGGTATATCTTGAGAGTTTCAAGGTCACGGTTGGATTCCCTGAATCTGGCGAGCAGGTTGTCAAGACGTGCGTTGTTCCTGTCGGATTCATTGCATCCGCAAGAAGACCGAACAATGAGTTTTGTGGGCAGTTCAATTTTGTCCCTGACCTCCTGCCCCCTTAAAATCGAATACATTGCTTTAACAGCCTGATATCCCAGGTCAAACTCCGGCTGGCTCACGGTAGTAAGCGGTTTGGCAAGATATTGGCCTTCCTTGAGATTGTCAAATCCGACAACTGCAATATTTTCCGGAACCTTTATCCCCCTGTATTCCAGTTCCTGGATTATCTGTATTGCAACGAGGTCGTTGCTTGCCACGATTGCATCAACATCGATGTTTATTTCATCAAAGAGCATACTCACAATTTTCTTGCTCTCGTCTCCGTAAAATGTCCCGGGTATTATAAGGTTATTGTCCACCGGAATGTTGTATTTGCTCAATATGTCGAGATAGGCCCTGTACCTTATATTCGCTTCAATATTTTTTTCTGGTCCGCATATGAATGCGATCCGCCTGTATCCATGATGCTCGACCAAATGTGTAAGAAGCTCCTTCATGCCGTCATAGTTGTCAACAGTAATACTTGTGAATCCCTGGAGCTCGACTCCCATGCTCAATATCGGGATGTTTATATAATTGTTGCAAAATTCGGAATATTTCTCAAGGGTTATGTAGCTGCAGAGGCATGATGAAAGCATGATTATGCCGTCCAGCGATTTTGAGCTTGCAAGGCCAAAGACATCGTTCTTTTTGGTATGTGAATACTGCGGGGCATCGATAGCCCCTCCGTTGAAATAAACGAGCC
>JBJKSS010000447.1:0-7067 GCA_046703745.1 Spirochaetota bacterium | reverse complement strand
TATACCGACCGCTTCCCCGTTATAATCAAAAACCCTGCCGGAAATTTTTAGCCTGATTATTTCCGCCACATAAGACGCCTTTTCAAGTTTTGTATCAGGCAAAATGATGATGAACTCATCGCCGCCGAACCTTCCCGCAACATCATAATCTCTCAACGTTTCTTTCAGTATCCGTCCGGTGCCCTTCAAAATCATATCCCCGCATTGGTGCCCGTGAAAATCATTTATATTCTTGAACAGGTCGATATCAAAAAATATTACCGACAGGTCACGGTATTTTCTCACGGCGAGCTCTTCATTGAGACGTTTCAATATGCCGCGCCTGTTGTACAGTCCGGTCAATTCGTCGATTGCGGCAAGCTGGAGCGTCTTTATATACTCAAAATAATTTTTAAGATGCAGCTCAATTGTCAAGACCAGGTCTTTTTCATCAATCGGCTTTTTGATATAGGCGAATGCCCCTTTTTCCCTTCTTTCAAACACAAGATCATCGTCCGTCACCGCCGAAAGGAAAATAAACGGCATATTTTTGAATTTCGGATTATCAAGAACCTCATCATGAATTGCATTGCCCTTTAAATCCGGCATGTTGTAATCGCATATTACAAGGTCGGGGTTGATTTCATAAATGGCAGAAAGCCCCCGTTTGCCGTTTTTTGATACAATGAAGTTTTTATAGCCGTTTCTTCTCAGGTATTCCATAGTTATCCTGTTCATTGCCTCATCATCGTCTATTATGAGTATTTTTGCCTTTTTATGGTCGTACTCATTGTCCCTGTTTAAACTTTCAAAATATATCTCAAAATCATCCACATTGATTCTTTTTTCCATGTCGAATTCAAGCAGTACATTTTGAGCGGCCCTTGTCCCGTTATTCACCTCATGCCCGATAAAATCTTCGGGCCTGAAGTGTGCCTTTCCCTTTTTAAACTTTATGAAAAATTTTGATCCCCTGTTTTCTCCGGCGGACTCGGCCCAAATCTCTCCTTTCATGTAATCCATCAGCTGTTTGGAATACGAAAGGCCTATGCCTGTACCGTCGATTCTTTCGTTTTTTTTCAATTGGAGTCTTTCGAACCTGCTGAAAATAACCTTCAGCTTGTCGGCCGGTATGCCTATCCCGTTGTCCGATACGGTTATTGTGATTGAGTCATCACCGTCGATTAATTCTATTTCGATAAGGCCTTTTTCATGATTCGCAAATTTCGCAGCATTGGAAATAATGTTGTTCAGAATTTCCTCGATTTTTTCCTCATCGGCATAAAATTCATTTATTTCGCTGTTCGGGGTTTTTAAAACCAGATCGATGCCGTTTTTTAAAAAAGAAGACCTGTAATAGTCTGCGAGGCTCTTGAGCAGGGAAACTATCGGTATGTTTTTTATTTTTAGCTCTACTCCCCTTGCGTCGATTTTGGCCAGTTCAAGGAGCCTGTCAATCGAATTTTTCAGTTTCAATGAGGACCGGTAAATCAGCTCGAAGCTTTCCCTGTGCCTGCTGTTTTTATTCTCAAGAAGGAAAAGGTCCGCCGTGTTTAAAATTACGGTGAGGGGCGAACGAAAATCATGGGTTATGTTTGCAATGAATTCGTTTTTTAAAGCATCGATTTTTTTTAATTTTTCATTTGTGTCGGATAACTCTTTGGTTCTTTCCTCGACTGTCCTTTCCAGGTTTTCCATATAATCCTGGATCATGTCGGCCATGATATTGAATTCTCTGCTTAATTCACCAAGCTCGTCCCCGGACAGTATATTCGCCCTGCTTCTGAAATTTTACTCCGAAAATTTTTTTACCGCATTATAAAGGTCGATTACCGGTGCGGTTATCATCCCTGATAAAACAGCCGATGCGATAAAAACAACAACAATGATTATTATGGTAAATATGATCATGCCCAGGATAAAATCATCCAATTGTTTTTTAATCGGCGTTATGTCATAGGTTAACTCGACAATTTTGCTCGGATCGCTGGGCTTGATTTTATCATCAAGCAGATTGACATAAATGTATCTTTTGATCCTGCTGCCGCTGTTCTCGGATATTTCATAGGTCTTCTTCTTTTTGATCAAATCGACCAGGCTTTCGATGTTTGCCCTGCCGTATTCATCACTGTTAATCGTGCACCCGAGCCTGTCGTAAATCCTTACGTTTATAAGCATCCTGTTGTAATCTTTAAGTTTCCCCGCTATCCTTATTATGTCAATGTTTCCTATCGCATTCATGACTTTCGCCGATGAAAGCCCGAGCTCGAATATATATTTTTTGTCGGGTGACGGAATGTACGCCCAAAGCCTCAATTTACCTGTAGTGAGCTCTATGGAAAGCCGGTCATAAACAATTGTATCATTGGCAAGAATATTCTGAAGTTTTTGGAAAAAATCCGGATATTTCCTGAAATCGATGCCTATGACCCTGGCATAGGTTGCACGGGTGATGACGCCGTCATCGATTATATACAAATCGACATCATTGTTGAGTTTTTTCTTTATCGATTCAAGATCCATTTTTGATATGTCATGCCCGGATTTTTCATATTCGGCAAGGAATGTGCCCGCTGCCTGTGCAAGAGGCTCTTTCATGAAATTTTCCAGCATTTCATAACTTTTATCGACAATTTTTATGGAATCAACAATGTTGCTCTCCGTCTGCATCTGGAGAATTTTGTAATTTTTAAACAACATTTTGCTTCTATCAAGATATAAAAAAACATCCGTCAGTACTACTATCAATATGAAGGGAATAAGGATCATGAATAATATTTTATGTCTCACGGAGAAAAACTTCATGATGTCAATTGTCCTTTTTTAATTTACAGATAATCTCAGGTTTAACAGCCGGATGCCCCGCCAGCCGTAAAAGAGAAATATCAGGCACTTTAATGTATGAATTACGTTTCTATATTCTATAGTTTCGTCATTAATACTGGATATTCTTTATTTAAATAACAATTGTTTTTATTTGATTTGACTTAAAAATCTTATCGGTTATAATATTAAGCATTTGGAATATTTGCAATGAGTTTTATGTCTGTAGAATACTCATGCAGAACAATGAAAATAATGAAGCTGTCAAGGGAGGCATCAATGAAATCAATGCGCAAAGAATTATTCTTCAACACCAAAAACAGGGTGGAGTTTATCAATATCACCGGTGAGGTTGAGAAGGCTCTTGCCGAAAGCGGGATAAAAGAGGGGCTCTGCCTTGTCAATGCAATGCACATAACGGCCAGTGTTTTTATCAATGATGATGAAAGCGGCCTGCATGAAGATTACGGGAAATGGCTCGAAAAACTTGCCCCTCATGAACCGGTGAGCCAGTACCGCCATAACCGCACGGGTGAGGATAACGGCGATGCACATCTGAAAAGACAGGTAATGGGCAGGGAAGTTGTCGTTGCCGTTACAGACGGGAGGCTTGATTTCGGCCCGTGGGAGCAGATATTTTACGGAGAGTTTGACGGCAGACGAAGGAAAAGGGTGCTGATTAAAATAATCGGCGAATGAGCGGCACTGCTTTCGGATTTATTATATCAATCAATTGACTTTTTTCTACAAAAAATTGATCAAAAGTATCATCGGGCCATCCTTTTGTTGACTTTTGAAAAATTATCAAATATAGTGGGTTATAAAAATTTAAAAATAATAATGGAGCATCAAATGAAGGGCAATGAGAAATTAATAGAAAAATTGAATTCATTACTGGCCGACGAGTTGACTGCTATCAACCAGTATATCGTTCATTCCGAAATGTGCGCAAACTGGGGTTATGAAAAACTCCACGAATCATTTGAAAAAAGGGCCATAGATGAAATGAAGCATGCTGAGATATTGATAGCGAGGATACTTTTCCTTGAAGGCATGCCGATTGTAAGTAAACTCAATGATATCAAAATCGGCGCAGATGTTGCAAAACAATTGAGCAACGATCATGCAGCTGAGGCAGATGCAATCAAGTCATATAATGATGGAATAAAACTTGCTGGAGAAGTAGGAGATTTTGCAACAAGGGAAATACTTGAAAAAATTCTCAATGATGAGGACGCACACATTGACAAGATCGAGGAGTACCAGGATCAGGTTGAACAGATGACCCTCCAGATATTCCTGAGTATGCAGACATAAGGCAAACAGGGATTCTGCTTTTTGACAAGTGAACATCTTTCGTTTCAAATACTTGAAGCAAAAGATGTTTTTTTTGTTTTGTTCTCATTGCCTTGCAACCTCAAATATTGATATTTAATAAGTACATCCGTTATTATTAATATCATTAATTCGAATTGTTTTTGGGTGCCCTGTGAGACAGTTTTGTAAATGCTATCTCACGGGGACACGAAGATGAGTGGAAATAAACGAATCCCGATTAAAATCGGAACTCGTTCCTTGGATGAATATTTCAAATCGAAATTCGGATTAATAGCCATGAAATTGTGTGTTTCAGAAAATCAATATCTGAGAGTTTTTTCTTCACTGTTAAAATCAACACGGAACGGCTCGCCGATCTCTACAATATGATTATCGGGATCATAAAATCTTATGACATTTTGATCCCACGCCTGTTTTTCTATTGGATGAATGAATTCTACATTATTCTCTTTTAATTTATTATATATATCTTCAAGATTATTGCATTCAAAATATATATCCACATTATTTTTACCCTGTTTCTTGGAAGTATCGGGTAATTCTTTTTTGTATATTGTTTTGTACAGCGCATTGGCATCATGAATCGTAAAATTGTTTTCAAACCAGACAATTGTTTCGTAACTATTCATGATTTTTAACCCAAGCAATTCGGAATAAAATTTTGTTGATGCCTGTATATCTTTTACAAAAATAATAGTATTAACAAAAAAAACTTCTGTCATTTTTAAATCCCTTATGTTTAAATTTAACCGCATGTTGTAAACAGGAAAACAGCCTGTTTAAATTATTTTCTTTTCAAGAGAGTAACAACCCCTGAATTCTTGATAGTCAGTAAATTACCGTCTTTTGACAAATAAAGATTCGAATTGCTGCCGCAGATTTTATTGTCCGCAACTTTTTCCTTGATCCATGATTTTCCACCGTCCTTTGTGGAGAATGATACAAGGGCTTTTTCAGGCTTAAGCTGTTTTAGTATAATCATACCATTGTTTGCATCAAAAAATTTGACAATAACCGAAGGAGAGCCTGAGATCATAAGCAAATAATCGGCGGGATTTAACCCGCTTATCGCTATTTTCCTCCAACCTGTATTATTGCCGGAAAATTTATATAACGAGCCGTTTGAATCAAATATATACCCTGTGTTCCCGGAAGACAAATCAATTGCCATAATATCTCCTGCACCAGAAGGGATGTCGATTTTATCCCAGGAATTACCTCCATCTGTGGTCGATGCAAGAAGCTCTCCTGATGCTATCCAGCCGGTTTGAGGATTTAAAAAACTCAAATATCTGCAATGATTGGGCTCCCCATCGCCAATATTTTTTGCAGCTTCCCAGGTTTTACCTCCGTCCCTGCTAAACCTTACGTTTCTTGAATTACCGCATGCATAAGCCGTTTTTTCATTTACTATTTCGATCCCGTACAGGTCAGACGATTTGTTTTTTCCTTCGGCCCAGGTTTTGCCTCCATCATTGGTAAAATAAACCCCGTTGCATAGATATGCGCCGTTCACGCCGATACCGAAATTTTCATTAAAAAAACCGATATAGTTCAACGAAAATTTTGTAATATTAATTTTATTTACAAACTGCCATTTTGAATCGGCACATGACACTGCGAAAAACAAAATTAATAAAAACAATAAATTGACAATTGTTTTCTTCTTCATAATAATAAAAACCTCCGAATTGAATAAAAAATTTTATATCTTAAACGTTGTTATTTGTACAGTTATAAAAAATAATCGACGTTATAAAATTTGATTTTACAGGTAGTTATTTTTTATTGTTGCTTTTTTAAGCGGCAGGCAATAAAATTATAATTATTTGATAAAGTTTTGGAGGAAAAAATGAAAATTGCATTAATCGGGGCAACGGGATTTGTCGGCGGTAATATCATGGCCGAAGCTTTGAACAGGGGGCATGAAGTAACCGGCGTTGTGAGAAACCCTTACAAACTTCCGGCTCATAAAAATCTCAAAGGGATAAAGTGTGATGTTAATAATGAAAAAGGATTGACCGATGTCATCAGGGGTCATGATGCGGTCATAAGCGCATTCAACCCCGGCTGGAAGGATCCGGATATCCGTGAGCATTTTATCAATGGGACGAAATCGATTATCAATGCGGTAAAACAGTCAGGTGTAAAAAGAATCATTGTCGTGGGAGGAGCCGGCAGTCTTGAGATAGAGCCAGGAGTTCAACTTGTGGATACGCCGGAGTTTCCCCAGGAATTCAGGGAAGGTGCTCTTGGTGCAAGGGAAGCCTTGAACATGATTAAAAAGGAAAGCAGCCTTGAATGGACCTTTGTAAGCCCGTCAATCATGCTTCAGCCGGGTGAAAGAACCGGAAAATTCAGGATAGGCACGGACACTCCGTTATTCGACGAGAAAGGGGAGAGCAAAATTTCCGTACAGGATCTCGCAGCCGCCATCATGGACGAAATCGAAAAGCCGGAGTTCATAAGAAAAAGGTTTACCGCCGGGTATTGATGAATTTTATTTGTTGTCGCTCTTTTTTTCATTCTGCATTTTTCTTATGTATAATATGTCGTTTTCTATCATGTAGGTGCTTCTGATATTCTCGAAGGATGGCATGCCGGTCATCTTGATGCCGTTTTTTATTATCCAGAACAATTTGCCGTTTGTAAGGTCGCCGACTTCATTCATGTCGCTCAAGTCCGGTGGAGAAGGATCCATCCATGCGGTGTAATCTTTCCTGTCAAATCCGGGCATGCCGTGACACGATGCGCAGGTCCGCATAAAATCAGCCTCGCCCTTTTTTACATCGAAATTTTTGCCGGCTATATCGAGCTTTAAATTGCCTGCGTTTCTGTCCACCGCCTTGTCCTTGATGGAATCCATTATGTTGCTCAAAAAATCATTCGGTTTTGCTGCCGTAATGTCAAAAAGTCCGGCATTGAAA
>JBJKSS010000446.1:0-33221 GCA_046703745.1 Spirochaetota bacterium | reverse complement strand
AAGAATTCAAAAATGGGGACAGAGCCGAGCACTTTGTGCCTGGAGTGCCCGGCAGAGCCGCCTTGAACGATGAGACTTATGAAATTTTAAAAAACCTGCCGGTCAACCTGATATTCAAACCCAAAATCCACCAGAAATTCGCTGTCATCGATCAAAGAATAGTCTGGTACGGGAGCATAAACCTTTTGAGTTTCGGTTATTCCGAAGAAAGCATCATGCGGCTCGAAAGCCCGAACATTGCGAATGAACTGATCGGGGTAATAGAAAAATAATCATGCCAGTTGGAATCTTCCCTCAACGATCCCTGTTACGGTTATATCCTCATCAAGATTTTCCCAACGCAGGGCACTGCCGTTTAATTCAAGCTTTACTCCCTTTAAACTTTCATCCGATGCGCCTTTAAGAATTTTAAATCTGTCAGCAGGGAAACCTATGATCCTGCCATCGGTTAATTCCACATAAATCATTCTTTTATCAACCCAGGCTCGGATTGCGATATATTCTACATCCAATTTTTGATTAGCTGCCATGGAATTCATTATACGCCTCCAATAAAAATTTGTGGTTTTCAAAAACAAGCCTTTCTATTTCATGAAGTTTGTGAGCGGGAACGCCTCTGTTTTTAGCAAGTAAAACCGGATCGAGCCAGAATTTGCATTCTGAATCCTCAAATCTCACATGTATGTGGGGCGGCTCATTTTTTTCATCTGAATAAAAATGGAATCTGTAAGGCCCGATTCTTAAAACAGTTGGCATTTGTTCAAACCTAATCTTTTTTTAATAATAACATATTTTAAACATAGTAACAAATTTATTATGTTTTACATAATATCACAAAAATCTTTCAATTTTCATGCCAGTTGGAATCTTTCCTCAACGATCCGGCGTTACGGTAAAAATTATTCCACGGCAGAACAATCCTTATGCTTGGGATATTTAATCAGAAAAATCACTATGATAAAAAAAACGAAAATTATGAATTTGGCAGTGATAAAGAAAAAATAAAACACCTGCAACAAAATATTGGATGAAACAAGGGCCATTTGTGAATAATGTGCAATCAGATTGATTTGCAGAAAATGCAGGGCAGTATTCACAAAAAAAAGTATCGGAGTGAAAAACAGCAAGCCGGCATGGACAAATACGCCCTTTACCGCATAAGGAATGATGTAATATTTGACTATTCTGTCAATGAAAACAAAAATTAAAAAAAGCGCAACGATAAATACGGCTAAATTAAAACATTTAATGGCAAAATCAAAAATTTGAAAAGAATAAACCCCGGTGCCTTCTTTAAAACCGATAAAAATTCCCAAAAGTTTGCTGTAAAATGCGATATTCAAATTTTTATTCAACAGGATAAAAATCGTGACTGCTATGTTTTCAAGTAAACCCAGAAGCAGGCTGAAAATAAAAAAATGCAAAATTATTGCGGTTATGAATTTCATTAAATCATTATTGCTGTCAAGTAATTCATCGGACTTGATTTTTGTCATTGATATTTTTTCTCCATTTTTATACAGGACAATTCTTGACAAGATTTTTTAATAATCATGTTTTTTTCATTGGCAAAAAGAAAAGGCTTTGGGATCCTTCAATTATTAAGCCTGTCGAATTTATTGAAAATTTATTTTTTTGTACCATCTTTGATCAGCATGTTGACAATATCATCAAAACCATTAATATCTGCCAGATCAAGCGCGGTATAGCCGTCATTATTTTTTATGTTCATATCGGCGCCTTTACCGATGAGGTATTCTGCCAATTCCTGTTTGCCGTTTTCACAGGCGATCATCAGCGCCGTCGTGCAGTTTTTACCCTTTGCATTACTATCGGCACCTTTTGATATCAGCAGCCCGGCTATGCCGCTGCTGTCCGTCCACATCAACGGCGTGTATCCGTTATTGTCTTTTACATTAACATCCGCACCTTTTGATATCAGGAGCCTTGCCAATTCCTCATGGCCGTGAAGACAGGCTATGATCAGGGAATTTTTTCCGTATTGATCCTTTGCATTTATGTTGGTCCCGCCGGATAAAAGCAGTTCTGCCATTTTCGTGTCACCGTTTTCACTTGTGATCATCAGTGCCGTCCAGCCGTTGATATCGGTAGAATTAACGTCGATTCCTTTTTTCAAAGCTGAGTTTACCCCTTCGATATCCATGTTGATGACAGCATCAAAAAATTCTTTTTTCAGTGCAGAAGCCGGCACCCGTTTTCCAAATGGATGAAAGCGTCTCATAGAAACTGCATTGTTCCCGAGGAGCCTTGTCAAATCGTTATTGCCGCTGATTTTCGCAATGCGGAATGCAGTGGTGCCCCTGGGATAAAATTTGTCGATAATGGTTTGCTTCCTGGCAGAAGTTGTATTTTCATTGGCATTGTGGGTTACGAGAAGCTTGACGATTTCCACCCGCCCGAACGCACAGGCATACATAAGAGCCGTCCAACCGTAATTGTCCCTGGCATTTATATCCGCGCCCCGGGACACAAGGTATTCGGCGATTTTTTCATAACCTTTGTCGCTTGCCCACATCAGGGCTGTCCAGCCTTCATCATCTTTTGTATTAATTTCCGCTCCATTGTCAAGTGCGGACTTCAACCCTGCCAGATCGTTGTTGCCTGCAGCCGAAATCAGGGAATCATCTGCCTTACAGAAGATCAATCCGTTGGCTAAAATTAATAAAATAATGACAGAAACGGTTTTTTTAAGCATAATTTTCCCGTAAAATAAAAATCAACAGATTATATCAAAATTGTCCTGGAAACAAAGGGGTTAAATTTATTTTTACATTTTGGAACCATTTGAGGCGGATCGTTTTTTTTACAATCTATGATAACTTTTTTGACACGGCGATGTTCATTGCAACCTTGTTGATGAAAATGCCGGCAAGTTCGGCATCAAAGAGTTTTTTCTTCTGATCCTCCATGAATGAAATGGCTTCATCTGCCCGCATTCCCTTTCGATACGGCCTTTCTTCCGTGATTGCATCAAAAACATCCGCTATTGTTATTATCCTGCTGCTTAAGGGTATTTCCACGCCTTTCAATCCCTGCGGGTAGCCGCTTCCGTCCCAGTGCTCGTGATGGTAGAGAATCCCGGGGAGTATGGAGTCGTACGAAGGGATGTTGCTTATTATATTTGCTCCAACTGCCGGATGCTGTTTTATAATGTCAAATTCCTCTGCGGTCAATTTTGACGGCTTGTCGAGGATCGCCTCGGGCACGGCGATTTTCCCTATGTCATGGAGCACCGCGGAGATTGTAAGCTCTCTCATGGTTTGTTCATTAAAATCAAGATGCATGGCAAGCTGTTCCGAGTACATCGCAACCCTCTCGCTGTGGCCGGCCGTCCATTTTGACTTGGCATCTATTGAGTTGGTGAGCGCCAGCAATATGCCGAATAAAAGCGATTCTTTTTCTTCAAAAATTTTTACGCTCTGGAACGCTACACAAACCTGATCGGCAAGCATTTTTGCCGCTTCAACCTGGGACGAGTCGAATCCCGAGATGTCATTTTTTATTATGAGGATCACTCCGATGCTTTTTTCCTGCATCGTCATCGGAATGTTCAAAAGCGAGCCTATTTTATTTATCCCTGCGTATGTGGATGCCAGGCGTGTAATATAATCGAAAACTTCACCGTTGGCGCTGTCCCTCGTAATCTGGAAGGCTTTATTCATCCTGCCCAGATATTCCCTGAAAATATCAGAATCGAAAATGCACGGCTCATTGTCCATCAGTGTAGGCTTTTTCCATGTATTGAAAGAAAGAATATCGAAACCGGCCTTTTTTTCATTCCGAAGCAATATGATGATTTCCACATCCTTAAAAAGCGATCTTACTATGCCCACGACCCTTCCCATCAGATCCTTGCGCGATATGCTGGAGAGCACGGCCTTGTCGATGCGGTTCATTGTCTGCATCGTATTCAAATGCCTGCTGATTTCATCGATATTCGACTGTACCTTGCCCGCCATAGTGTTCATGGAATTCGCAAGTATACCGATCTCGTCACGGCTGGGGATCTTCAGGCTGTATTCGTATTTCCCCGAAGCAATATGTGCCGCACCAATTGTAATTTCCCTGATCGGCTTCGTGACCTTGCGTGTAAAAAATTTCCCCAGCAGTGCTGATATTAAGAGGATGAAAATATCGAATGCAACGAACGGCACCCTGTTTTCCTTTATGAATGACAGAATGCTTTCCCGTTTGATTTCAAGTCTCAAAAGATATTTTGTCCTGTCAACAGGCCTGGTCAGATTTATATAGATCGATTCGGTTTGGGACATAAGCCTGTCAGCAATCATTCCATTCGACTTGATATAATGCATGAGGTTTTTCTCATCCGGTTTTGAAAGCTCTTCTGATATAACCCTGGTGCCGCTTTTGTTGAGAGTCAACTCTTTCCATCGGTAATAAACATTGTCAAAATAGTAAAGGCTCGTTCTTGCAACCTGGCTGTAATCCTTCGGTATGTTTTTGATTATCCGGAATTTTTCCATCAAGGCCCTGTCGTTATTCTCAAGAAGGGTCAAAAAAAGGTCGGGCCTTGTCGATGCAAAAACTTCTTTCAGTTCCTTTTTTACTATCATACTGCTCATGAAGTAAACCGTGTTATGGGTGGAAAACATCGATGCCATTGTGAATACTATGTAGCCGAGAATAAATCCGAATACGATGAAGTAAAGCGTGAGGCGTTTGCCCAGTGTGAATCTGAACATGTTTTTATAAAGGGGCATTTTCCTCAGTTTGTTCATTTAAACTCCAGTTTTAAATTTGGCGGCGATTGCAAGGTTGATCCTTTCACTCGCGTCGTTGTAGGACAGTCCCGTTTTTTCCGTGAATTCTCTGACCGATTCATATTCCACGGATGTACGCACGAGCCTTCCTTCGAGGAAACCGAGCTTTACCCTAATGTCGATGCCGTCGACGTTGACAATTTTTTCCTCGCGGCCGAGGATCACACGACGGTAACTGGTGCTTCTTATGCCGAAAGTCGTGGAATTATTGAATATTTCACTCTCAAACAGGGCTCTGTCCCCGGGTTTGCACAAGACGGTTAAAAGCTGGGCCATCCGGTTTTTTTTCATGACTATCGGGGTTATGAACACGTCGAGCGCTCCCTTTTTAAAGAGCCTGTCGAACAAAAACCCGGTCTGTTCCGGGGTTGCGTCATCTATGTTGGTTTCAATCTTTACGATCGTCTCGACATTACCATTGTTTTCCTCCGCGCTGCCGAGGAGGATTCTCACAACATTGGGTATTTCGAAATCCTTTGTGCCCGCGCCGTACCCTGTTTTTTCAACCGTCATGTCGGGCATCAGGCCGTATTCCTTCGCATAATATTTGATAATGCTTGCGCCTGTAGGGGTGGTAAGCTCTCCCTTTACGTCCGTGCTGCAAACAGGCACGCCGGCCAGTATCTCGGCGGTTGCCGGTGCGGGCACAGGAAGCTTCCCGTGCGCCGCATTTACAAAGCCGCTTCCCAAAGCGATGTGCGAAGAATAAATTTTGTCGGGTTTTATTTCGTTCATGAGAATGCATGCAGAAACTATATCTACAATCGAGTCGACTGCACCGACTTCATGGAAATGGATTTTCTTGATGTCGACATTGTGCACTTTTGATTCTGCCCTGCCCAGGATCGTGAATACATTAATCGCGTCGCTTTTTACCTTTTCATCGAGGCTCGAGCCGTTTATAATGTCGGTGATTTCCCTCAAGCCCCTGTGGTGGTGCTCATGATGATGCCCGTCGTCATGGGAATGATCGTGATGATTTTTGAGAATAACATCGAATTTGAGGGAGTTGATCCCCATGACGCTTTTTTCAGAAACCTTGATCTCAAACTCGCCGTTTATGCTTAAGGAATTCAATTTTTGCTTCAATGATTCTGCATTGTCGGTAATGGCAAGCAAGCCCGCAGCCAGTTTGTCCCCGCTTAATCCGGAGAATCCGTCTATGTATAAAATTTTCATTTTTTATCCTTGCTATTGATGTCACAATAATGACCGACAATTGTCTGTCTTAAAAACCGCTTTAAGCATTCTCCTCATTAAATAATGACGGCTTTAATTGAAGGATTATTGTGTATCAAATATATTCTTTCATGAAATTTTTGGCAATAGCAATTATTCATTATTATTCAAAATCATAGACGCAAGATACCCCGCGCCGAATCCGTTGTCAATGTTCACAACCGCTATTCCCGGGCTGCATGAATTGAGCATCGAAAGAAGCGGGGACAACCCCTGGAAATTTGCGCCATAGCCAATCGATGTGGGTACCGCAATTACCGGTACGCTTACCAGCCCGGCAACAACCGAGGCGAGTGCACCTTCCATACCGGCGATCGCTATGATCACTCCGGCCTCCTGGAGCCTGTCGTAAATGGCGAAGAGCCTGTGTATGCCCGCAACGCCAACGTCATAGTGTTTCTCCACATTGCAGCCCATGCTCGATGCGGTGCAGAATGCCTCCTCTGCAATCGGAATGTCCGAAGTACCGCCCGTTAAAACCAGTATAGGTTTGCCATTGCCGGTACAGTCGAGTTTTTTAAAAACCATAGATGCTTCCGGGTTGTATTCCAGGCTGCTGTCAATGGAGAGTAGCAGTTTGGCCTTTACATTATCGACCCTGGTATAGAGTATCCCGGTTTTACCGGAAGCCTTGAGCTCTTTCGCAATCGCCCCGATCTGTTCCAAAGTTTTGCTCTTGCAGTAAATCACCTCGCCGAATCCCTTTCTGAGAGTCCTGTGGTAATCGAGTTTGACAAAATCCAGATCCTTGAAAGGGAAATCCCGCAATTTTGTCAGGGCCTCATCTATTGAGACCCTGTTGTCCTTCACATTTTGAAGCAGTGTCTTAATATTGTTCATGTCCATAAATGTTTCCTCAGGTTAATTATAATGGAATGCATTGATAGGTTAATTAAATTCTATCCCGATAAGTCAGGGTTGCTTTTAAATATAAAATAAAAAGATACATTTTACAAGATAATTGTAAAATCAACGCCTGATAACATGGTTACCTTTTTCAATGATTCAACTTGTGGCTCAATCTGAATAAAATCCGTACTCCACTGCATTTATGTTGTTCCGTTTTTCCCAGGCCAGCGTGGAATGCGGTGTGGGTCCGTAATCATGCCCGGGCCAGACAATCGTGTCGTCAGGCAGGGTGTTCATCAGCATGCGGATCGATGCGCCCAGTGCGGCCCTGTCCCCCTCGGGTAGGTTCGTCCTCCCGCTGTCGCCCACGAAAAGCGTATCCCCTGTGAAAAGATTGCTCCCCGCAAGGAAGCATATCCCGCCCCTCGTGTGACCCGGCGTGTGAATTATCCTTGTTTTAATTTCTCCTACACTGATGAATTCATCCTTGTCGATTATTATATCGGGTTTGGGTGACTGCTGGAACATGAAAGTCCCGATTTTTACCAGATTTACAGGCTGAACGAGTTGTTTCAAATCCAGTCTGTGGATCAGGATTTTTGCCCCGGTTTTTTTCTTCAATTTACCGTTGCCGCATGTATGATCCGCATGGTAATGGGTATTAAAGATGTATTTAATTGATAATCCGGCTTTTTTTGCCTCTTCGATGATTCTTTCAACCTCGCCCCCCGGGTCTATCACGGCTGCATCGCCTGTTTTTTCACAACCGATTATGTAGGAGAATTCCTTCATGCCGCCGATCAAATTGCTTTATAATCATTCCACACTAACCTTTATTCCTTCCATGATCTGCAAAGCATCAGTAATGTTTGCAAGATCATTTGTCAACTCGCCATTCCTGCCCGCAGCATCACCATGCCCCGCAGGCGAAGGAATCACCTGTGCCTTATTGTCTGACAAATCAATTTTGCCTTCATAAACTATCGATGGCTGACCGTTTACATCGTTGTAAAAGGGACTGTCATTCGGCAGATCCTTCCTGTAATTTTCATTATAATCAAAGGAGTTGTTTACTTCAACCCTGATTACAATTTTTGTAAATTTGAATCCTTCGGGCACGATCCATTCCTTTTTGAATGAACCGGGAGGCGTTGCACCGGTCATGGCGTCAGGAAGCGGATCATTCGTAGTTGGCATGTACATACCGTCTTTATATTTTATCCCCCTCTTGTGCGACCAAACGGGAAGAGCAGACGGCCTTCTGAGGTTGAATCCGCCTCGCCACCTGGATTTTGCAGACCTGTAGGTGACGTAAACCGTGTCGATATAATTGCCTTTTTCATCTTCGATCCAGACTGCGATCTGGGGAATAAGATAAATTTTCAACCCGGCGTAATTGTATGCATGCCTGTAATTCTTGCCTGCATCGAGCTCAATTGAAATTTTCTTATTGACTACCCCGAATATCAAAACAGGCATGATTGTGAGTATTACAACTGCGATAATTTTTTTCATGTTTGTTTATCCTTAATAATATTTTATTTTAAAGAATTCAGAATGATCTGTGTCATTCTTTCAACCAGAGGCTCTATGTCATCCCAGAACCTGGGAGAAAGACGTTTGTTAAAATGGAGCTTTACGATGCCGAAAATCATTCCCAGGCCCACATTGGCCTCCACCTCTGCATCATCGAATTTGAATTCTCCTGTTTCCCTGCCTTGATTAATGATTTCAAGCACCTTATTGCTAAGGATATAATAATGGGCCATTGTTTCTTCATTTGCTTTGATATTCGGCGGTAGTTTGTCGAAAATCAGCTCGGAGATTCTGCGGTTGTCGATTAGCCAAATGGTAAAAGCCCTGACAAGGCTTTCTGTCTGTTTTGAGAATGAATCGCCCGGATTAATACGGGATAAAACAAAATCATTCAGTTTTTCAAAAGCGTCTTTTTTTATGCTTTCAAAAAGAGCCATTTTATCCCTGAAATAATAATAAATTGTAGTTGGAGTTATTTCTGCAAGCCTTGCAATGTTTCTCATGGAAATGCTTTCAACACCGCTTCTTGAAATTTCTTTAATAGTGATTGACTTGATTTTTTTTACCAGGCCTGGATTGGCGGCTCTCATAACATCATTCCCGTAAATCTTTAACTTAACAATGTTATAATAACATCGTTGTTATAAATAGTCAAATTAATTCTCTGATAATGAAAGATGAGGGTTAGTTTTTTAATGTTGGGGGTGAACACCGAAGGTCGACGCGGGCATGAAATTCGGTTTGACTTTTAAAATTAAAGTGTAATATGGTGAGAGCGGAAGGAACAAAATGTGGAAAATTATCAATTTTGTATTTTAACAGATGAGAATAAAGAATTGTATAATTTTCGAAAAACACCCTTTTCCAAAAGAGGCAGAGTATCATACAATTTGATTTTACCATTAACAAAATATATATATACTTTGTAATCTTTTGCCGGTATTGCTTGTACTATTTCATTTATCATATATTTTACTCACTTTAAAGGCTCGATATACTGTTTAATTCCCAATCTTTTAATAACTCTTCGCAATGAGCCTTTTTTCCTTTCAAATTAAACCCGTTTACACTTTTTGTCGTTTAGTTTCTTCCCGATTTATTGAGGATTGGTTTATAAAATGTCTGTTTGCAATCCCAATTTTCATTGTTTACGATTTTTTAACAGTTCCGTTATTTTTTTGCTCTCTGCATTTTTTGCAACATCCATTGGTGTTTCATTTTTATTGTTAGTCTTTTTTATATCGGCACCTGCCTTTATCAAATACTCCGCCACATCAAGACGGTCAAACAGCGCCGCACCATGCAGTGGAGTATTACCATCAATATTGACAGCATTGATATCCGCCTTTTTTTCAATCAGGATTTTAACTATATCGAGATGTCCCCACAAACTTGCGTCATATAATGGCGTTTGGCCCTTTTTATCCCTTATATCAGGATCAATACCGTTGTTTAAAAAATAAATAACCGCTTCCTTATGCCCGTTCATTGCAGCCCTGTGCAATGCGACTTCTCCGTAATGCCTGTTTTTTGCATGAATATCGGCTTTGTTATCAAGCAGTATTTTTATAACTTCTTCCTGGGATTCTCTGTTCGAGATTACAGAAACAGCATTTATAAGGGGAGTGTTGCCAAACTCATCCCTGGCATTTATATCAGCGCCTTTTGACAACAACAGCCTGACCGCTTCGGACCTGCTTTTTGCAGCGGCTATATGTAAAGGCGTTTCATTATAATCATTCGTAGCATCAATGGATGTGCCAGCCTTTATCAGCTCTTCGAGCTTGACAAGATCGCCTTTTCCCGCAGCTTTATGTATTTCCGGTTCGTTGCTGCAGGATGTCAGCATTGAAAAAACAACAAGGGCAATCAATATTTTTAGAATGTTTAGAAATGCCGTCATAAATCTTCCTTAAGGAACATTACTTCATGTTCATTGTGTTATAGTAAACATTATATAATTCCTATAATAGTTGGGCAAGGATAAAATATCATTAACCTTGCCCGGAAATGTTTTTTGGCCAACTATTCAGATTGAATTGCAGACAAATCAACAAATTTATTGATTGTAGATAGCCTTGATTTCATCCGAGCTCAACGCCTTGTTGTATATTCTCAATTCGTCGATCATTCCCCTGAAATAGGGCGGGGTCACGTTACCCGTTGCCATATTCGTATTATAATTATTGTAATAAAAAAATAAATCACCTGTCCAATTGTCGTAATTTCCGAGAGTATTATCGTCGTCGATATAAATATGTCTGGTTCCTGAAGCATAAGTTACAGCTACATGATACCATTGCCCGACATTTAACCTTTTTGAATACAGCCATGAAGTTATCGAACCGGTTGATGTCGATGTTCTTGTTTTGAATATTAACAAGTTGTTATTCTCGATAGCTACCTGGAAAGGATAAACATATGCGCCCCGCTGTATTATCGGCACAATGCCGGCAGGATTTGCGGGATCTATATATAACCAGAATGTTATAGTCAATTCGTTCGTCTTTGACATATTGAAATCACTGATTCCAAGGTCGATGTAATCATCTACACCACCGAAATTCAAGGCTTTACCCGATTTACCCTGTGTCAATTCGGGGGAGCCGTGAACCGCACCGTTGAGATTGTTCTCCGAATAATCGGTGACGGTGTTATTCTTAATTTCATCGAATTTGTAATATACCTGCAGCCCGGCTTCAGGTTGAATAACAACAGGATCTTTCACTGTAATAGTCAAGTCTTGTGTATCCGTTAATTCACCGTCGGATACCAGGAAACTGATGTTATAAGTGCCGGACGCTGACGGTGTCCATCTGAAGGTACCTGACAAAGGGTTAAAAGTTGCGCCGTCCGGCAGCACTGAAGATGAATAAGTTAAATTTTGGCTGTCAGGATCAGTTGCAGAAACGGTAAAAGTTAATTCTTGCCCTGTTGTAACAGTTTTATCCGGGATATCGTCGAGCACCGGCGGATGGTTCGCAACTATTACCCCAGGATGTCCATCCCACCCCGCAATACGGGCCAATAACCACCACATCGCTTTTGCAAGCCTCTTGCACCCGGCTTCACTCAAATGACATCCCCCATCTCCTCCGTTATAGCCTCTCCCGTCATCCGGTATACCAAGATTATCAATTATAGTTGTATCGTTCTCATCCTGTTTTGTCATGTCCCAGCACCATGCCCAGAGGAAAACGCTCAATGTGAATTTGGAATTATCCGCATTTATATCATTGAGTTTTTTTATGCTGTTTTTAACAAAACTCTTTGCATAATCATTCGTCCAGATGTATTCTTCTCCTGTATATGATTTCCAGAGATTTTTATTTATCAAATAAAGACCCCGTACCGCCTGCAATTGTCCCGGTATCGTATTATCCGGGCCGCCGAATGATACCGATGAACTGAATATAGGATTTTCATCATTCAGGAATTTCAGGCCGTACAAATATGCCAGGCCGTGCACAAAAGGGCCGACAAAGGATTTATCCCCTGAGATATCGCGTATCCATGAAAAAATGTAAGAATAGCCGAGAGTCAACAGAACAAAACCTCCGAAATTCATGTATGTTTGAAAGCTGCCGGGGATGAACCACAACGGCAAATGCCAGCATGCCCATATAATGCCGAGCAATGCATTGGCCGGCCAGATGCCCAGTTTTTTTTCAAGTCTGGGAAGAGCATAACCCCTCCAGCCCAATTCTTCCTGGCCGCCGCCCAACAGGATCATTATCAGTAAATACGGGACAAAGGCCCAGACAGGCATCAACATCGGCATCCTTTTCTCTCCGAACAGTTCGGGAAGTATCCATGCGATGGCCGAACATCCGCCGAGTATTAAAAACGGGAACAGGTAAGCCTTCCATCCGAGACGAAAATCCAGGAAACTTTTCAGGTATTCCTTTATGGCACCCTTGCCCTTTTCCCTGGATAATGCGAAAAGAGCCCCTATCATCGGCCCAAAAACACCGATCAGTGCAGCAGGATAAGTGATTATCTTCAAAATTTTGTCAGGCATTGGAATGATCTTCAGCCCCGAAAGAACCAGCGGGCACCAGGCCGCCCAGGACCAGATGAATGCAATTAAAAAATAGAGAACGAGATAGCGGGCGCCGCTTTTCTTGCCGGGCGGATTTATTTTTTCATGTTTGAAATCATCAAATGTTTCCATACTCTTTACGCTTCCACATAAAAATATTCCAATCGTCAAAGATTGAAATCCAATTGACTCAAATAGTTGATGTTTTGAAATATGACTTGTTTAATTAGTGTTACATAACATTGTTATGTAAGTCAATATGAATCTAGCGAAATCAGAAGAATCGCACATAAAAAGCTTACTGCATATTTAAATTGACAATTGTCGCTTTTGGTTAACCCCGGCATAATATCACAAATCAAAAATTCATAAATAAAAAAGGTAAATTAACAGAAATTTAACCATCACGTTGTATATAATTAAATTAAAGAGGTGGGTCAAATGGATAATTATAAAGTCTTTCCTGATGCGCAGATCAGAGGGGAGGGGATTGTCACTGAAAAATTCCTGAGCCTGGGCATAAAAGCCCTGCATGAAGCGTGTCTGTATGTTCATGAAATGCCTTACGGCTACAACTCGACACGGGATGATATACTGATACTCTTCAGGGAGGGTCATGGCTCATGCACCACAAAACATGCGGTAATCGCAACCCTTGCGCAGGAGCTTTCTGTCCCAATCGGCAAAATGGTCGGCGTTTACGCGATGAATGAAGAGATTGTAACAGGAACGGCATCAATACTGGCAAAATACAACCTGCCATATCTGCCGATGATCCACTGCTTCCTTGTTTATGAAAATCACCGTGTCGATCTGACCGAAGGCAACAACAACGGAAAAAACCGGCCAATAAATCATTTCCTGTTCACCAAAAAAGTCATTCCGAACATATCCGAAAAAGATGAATATTTCATATACAGGGGCTCACTGGAAGATACCATACTGAAACATGAAGAGATGACAAATGTTTCCATATCGCAGATTTTACAGGCAAGGCAGGAAGGGATCAAGCTGCTGCATTCCAAAGTGGTCGTGACACACAATTGATATGAGGATATAATCCGGCCGGATCATAAAACGTCGGCTTTTTTCATCCACCGGATATTTTTATCTTTCAAATATCTGGACATAAGATAAAACATTTTCAACGGATGCAGCCTGGAATTGCCTTTCGTGAATTCCTGGTAATAAACGAAAACATTGGACACAATCCTTTCAGGCACCCTCCATTCTGCGAATTCCTTCAGGTCAATATCAACTGCCGCTTCATAAAATGTCATGCCCTTGTTATAGCGTTTTTTAGCCTCGTCATGAGTGTATTCGAAATATTTCCTGAGGAGCCTTATGCCCCTCTTGTCAGAAACCGGACCATGGCCTGGAACGATTAAATCAACATTCATTTTGAGGATCATATCGCAGGCTTTGATCCAGTTGCTTACAGGCCCCTCCCATATTACAGGCGTTACATCTATGAAAGCAATGTCCCCTGCGAATAATACCCTGTCATCGGGCAATAAAACGAGAACATCGCTTTTGGAATGGGCGTTTTTCACTTCGATCAGTTTGACTTTCCTGTGTCCAACGGCGAAATTCAACTCGTTCTCAAATGTTATGTCGGGCCTGATTATTGAAATGTCCCTGAAGCTGAATCTTCCCACAGATTTTTGAAGATATTTTCCGAATCCGAACATGATTTTGGAAAGATTGACAAGCATGGACATTGCGGCAGGGGTTATCCTGAAAATTTCATCGGCATTTTTTTTTGTCATGATGATTTCTGCGCCCCTGACAAGCTGGTTGCCGAAATAATGATCGCCATGGGCATGAGTGTTTACAAGACGGTCTATTTTGACCGAAATCCTGTCGGTTAAGTCGAGCATTTCGCCTGTATGTTTTAAATCATAAAGGGTGTCCACAAGTAATGTTTTACCGCCGCTTGTAACGAGACCGGCATTGCTTAATCCGTATGAACCGTCCGGTTGAAGATAGGCATAAATGCCTTTTTTGATAAGGTGAAGTCCCTTTTTGAATTCTACTGTTTTCATTTTAGATCCTTGTCAAAATTTATTAATACCAACATGAATTTACCTTTGTCCCCCGGCGGCAAAAAAACGAACCCCGTTTTACAGGCTGAATTTAACGGCTATACAATCGTACACCATCCTGTTTTTTGAATACAGGGAATTTGAAACAACAGATATCTGGTAATCCCTGTAATTGAAAACGCCGCCGCCGTTAAACTGTCTGGCAATGTCTTTTGTCTGCTCAAGCACATCGATAATCTCCTGATTTTTTGAAAGCACATAAAATTTCATGTCATCGAGGATGAACACCGAAAAGGGAATCACGGCTATTTTTGATTTTAATGCTTCCATAACGCCCGGTGGTTTGACAAGGTTTTCCATGGCGGCATTTTTTTCTTCAAGCTTGATCATCCTCGCCTTTGAGTCCGGGATCGCCTTGTCTATGGCCAGCTCCACCCAGTCGAGAAGCTTGTTTCTTATACTTTGAATGTCAATTATATTGGAAGAAATTTGTATGCCGTTTGTTTCCTTTATGGCCTTTGCAAGCCCGGAGAGCTCCTTCAAATAGGAGTTTTTCTGTGATTCGGGAATATAATACATTATTACAAGATGCACCCTTTTGCCGTCAGGGGCGTTGTAATCGATGCCTTCAGGCGACCATCCGACGGCGCACAATAATTCCCCTTCCTGCTTCGTCCTCACATGCGGGCATGCCACGCCCAAACCGAGTGCGGTGTTTGCCTGGGATTCCCTCAAATTAATCGCCTTGACAAGATCTTCGCCAGTACCGATATCCGGTATGGCTTCTATGAGCAGGGCGAGGTATTCGAGAACTTCTTCCTTGTTGTTCGTTGGAAGTTCCACGAGTCTTCCCTCATGCAAAGCGTTGAGCAGGCTTTTCATAATTATTCTCCGGTATCAATTTTGCGGTTGAAAAAGGTTTTCACAAGGTGCGTGAGAATGCCGTAAGCGGTCAGGAATCCCGCGATCCACGCCCAGTAAATCATCGGAAGCGGCACAAGCCCTATATATGAAGCAGCCGGTGAATACGGCAGGATAACCGCTGCTGCCATTACAACCACGGTGGACAATGTCATGAGGACGCTTGCCCTGCTCTGGAAGAATGGAACCCTGTTTGTCCTGATAATATGTACGATAAGCGTCTGGGTCAAAAGTGACTCGACGAACCATCCTGTATGAAAAAGCTTTTCATAAAACACCTTCATTGCAGGCGAAGTATCCGGGCTTTTAAACAGTATGCAGTTGAAAAAATACAGCATCAGGAAAAAAGTCGCATAATCGAAAATCGAGCTTATCGGTCCTATAAAAATCATGAACTTCCGGATGAATTTTATGTTCCATTTGTGCGGCTTCTTGACGAATTCGTCATCGACATTATCCGTGGGAATGCCGGTCTGCGAAAAATCATAAAGAAGGTTGTTGATCAATATCTGGATCGGCGCCATGGGCAAAAACGGCAGGAAATAGCTGCCGCCAACCACACTGAACATGTTGCCGAAATTCGAACTTGCGCCCATCTTGATATACTTGATTATATTGGAAAATATTTTTCTGCCTTCGATTATTCCGTCCTCCAGCACGAGGAGGCTCTTTTCGAGGAGAATTATGTCTGCGGATTCCTTTGCAATGTCGACAGCAGTGTCAACCGAAATGCCCACATCCGCCTCCTTCATCGCAGGTGCGTCGTTTATCCCGTCCCCCATGAATCCGACCACGTTCCCCATCTCGCGCAGGGTCTGGATGATCTTTTCTTTCTGGGACGGCGTGAGCCTTGCGAATACATTCGATGTCTTAACGGTCTCCCGGAACTTCCCGTCATCCATTTCCGACAATTGTCTGCCTGTCACCATGTTTGTTATTTCAATATCGACATCGCGGCAGACTTTTCTGGTAACCAGCTCGTTGTCGCCGGTCAAAATTTTAACTTCAACGCCGGAATTTTTCAGGGCCTTTATGGCCTTTTTTGAAGAATCCTTGGGCGGATCGAAGAACGCAAGGTATCCGAGCAAAATCATGTTCTTTTCATCGGCTGATGAAAAGAGATCCTTTGTCCTGGGGAATTCCTTGTACGCTATTGCCAGCACGCGGTATCCATCGGCGCTTAACTCCTGGTATTCCTCGAAAAGGTCGTTTTTAATAACATCAATAAGCGGATAAATATCGTCATCGATCTGGTACCTGTCGCAGACCGAGTATATTTCCTCAACCGCACCCTTGCAGATCATGACATTTGTGCCTTCGTATTCGATTATGACAGACATTTTTTTTCTCACGAAATCAAACGGGAGTTCGTCCACCTTCCTGCATGTTTTCTCGACATCAAGCTCTTCGTGGGAGAGGATCGATTTGTCGAGCAGGTTCTTCAGGCCGGTCTGGTAAAAACTGTTCATGTATGCGTATCTTAAGACATCCTCGCTTTTCCTGTTGGTGACATCTACATACCTCTCAAGCACTATGTTGTCCTGCGTAAGCGTGCCGGTCTTGTCCGTGCAGAGTATGTTCATGGCGCCGAAATTCTGTATGGCTTTAAGCTTTTTGACGATTACCTTTTTTTTGGACATGGCAATCGTGCCCTTCGAAAGGCAGACCGTTATTATCATGGGAAGCATTTCGGGGGTAAGGCCGACCGCCACGGAAAGTGCGAATAAAAGAGCGTTTATCCATGACTGCCAGGGATTAGCGCTCGAAAATTTCGTGAACCCCACGATCATGAATACGGCTGTGACCATGACCATCATGAACCTCATCATCAGCCAGACGAAAGATTTTACGCCCTTGTCAAAGCTCGTCTTTTCCTTTCCTTCCGTGAGGGTCGATGAAATGGCGCCGAGGAATGTATTCTGCCCTGTGTTTACTATCAGTGCCTTCGCTGAGCCGCTCACCACATTGCTTCCCTGGAAACAGGCGTTTGAGAATGAAAGCGGCTCCCTCAGATCAAGATTGTTTGGTGCGGCAAATTTTTCAACCGGCATCGACTCGCCGGTCAAGGCGGACTGACTCACGAAAAAATCTTTTGCCTGTAGTATTCTCGAATCGGCGGGGATGATCGATCCTGCCTGAAGCACCACGACGTCGCCCGGAACCACGTCCCTTATGATTATTTCCTCTTCAATGCCTTCACGAATGACAATTGTCGTTGTCTGAACGAGCTTCTGGAGCTCCTCTGCTGCCCTGTCCGACATTTTTTCCTGGAAGAATGCAAGAAAAACACTTAAGAAGATCATACCGCCGACAACCGTTGCCGATCTGAAGTCGGCCATTACAAGCGAAACTACGCATATCACGAGAAGCTGTATGACGAGAGGGTTCTTGAATCTTAAAAGAAGATCGATGGCAATATTATGCTTTTTCCCCCTGAACAGAAGGTTGCTTCCGAATTCCCTGAGCCTGTCCTCGGCTTCTTCGCCGGAGAGCCCGCTTGCCGAGGAATTCATCCTTGCAACGGCTTCATCTTCCTTTGAATTGCAAAGCTCGAACAATTTTTGATAATTTTTGTCGTTTCTGTTTGAAAGTTTAATTTTATTCTTCATAAGATCAACAGCTTGTGATTAAAGGTATAGCCGGATACCCCAAGCATTTATGCTGATATAAGAACCCCTGATATTTGTAAAACCCTTATATAATCATATATGCCTGATCATGGTATTAGCAGCAATTTAATTATATATAGATTAAAAATAATAATGTCAAGAAAATTGGAAAATATAATACAATTATTTTCTCTTTTTTATCCCGGGTTTTCGGCTTGACAATTGTCCGGCGGTTCGTCAGCAGATGAGCTTTTCCGGCGGTGAAATCCCCGAGATTCACCTAAACCTGCCGGTTGAATTTCTGATATTCCCCCGGTGTCATGCCCGTCCATTTTTTGAATACATGGTTGAATGAGCTCTGCTCCGAGAACCCGAGGAGGAACGTGATTTCACAGATCGATGCACCCGGGTTTTTCAGGTATTCCACTGCGATTTTCTTCCTCAAATTTTCAAGGATACCCTGATATGAAGCCTTCTCCTCCTTCAGTTTATTCTGGAGGTTCCTGACGCTCATTGCAAACTCTGCTGCGGCCTTTTCTATTGACGGCCTCTCGCCTTTTGAAAGCATCGTGTTTATTATATGCATCGTTTTGCCCGCAATTATTTATTCAAATTTATTTTTCTATAATAATGTCTTCAACCACAAGTGCATCGAGACCCGTGGTATAAAAAAATGCCAGAGCATCTTCTATGGAATGTATAATTGGCTTACCCATTATGTTAAAGCTGGTATTCAATAATATAGGGATACCTGTCAATTTATAAAAATGATTAATCAGGTCGTAATATCTTTCGTTCCACTCACGCTTTACTGTTTGCAGCCTGCCGGAATTGTTTGCATGTACTACCCCGGGTATTTTATCCTTGACTTCATCATAAAATTTTAATGTACGTTCCATATATGGAGATTCTTCATAATTTATAAAATATTCCGGACCGTGTTCATGTAGGATGGATGGTGCAAAGGGCCTGAACTCTTCACGGAATTTCACCCGCGCATTAATTTGATTCTTAATATCAGGATATGCAGGACTGGCGAGAATGGAACGGTTACCCAGTGCGCGCGGGCCAAACTCGGCAGCTCCCTGCACCCAGCCGATAATTTTATTTTGTGCCAACAATTCTGCGGCCCGGATATGTACATCACCATTATGTTCTTTCATATTCTTTATTTTTGCGAAACGTTTAAAGTTTTTAAAAGACTCTGTTTTAATAGTCGAGCCCAGATATGGAGTAAACAGCTCCGGGGTTATGCGCTTTTCAGGATGATCCTCAAAATAGGATAACCATGCTGCACCCAATGCATTCCCATCATCGGCCGGTGCGCTGTATATATGCACTTTATTAAACGGGGTATTCTCCGTTATTTTCCCATTTGCAGTAGAATTAAGACTGCAGCCTCCGCCCATGACCAGATTTTCAGAAAGCCCCAATGCATGTACCTTATTAATAAGGTCGAAATATAATTCTTCAAATACCATTTGCCCTGTATAGGCTGTATCTGCTACATCATAAGGCGTCATATCATCCGTCGGTTCTATTTCAGAACATTTTTTTAAAAAATTCCGGATATGGTCAAAGCTCCAGGGCGGTATTGTAAAACCTTCGATCTTGATGAAATCTTTAAAAATTTTGTATATCTTATTGTCAAGCTTGCCATAAGGAGCCAGACCCATTACTTTCCATTCTTCATTGGCCATCAGGTCAAAACCACAGGTCTGGCAGACCCATGAAAAAAATATACCCAGGCTTCCGGTTGCTTTTTTCGGAGAAGCATCGACTTCTGTTATTTTCCCATTACTATAATGAAATATTCCATAACTTTTCTCGGCTTCTCCACCGGCGTCTATGATAAGACAGGCCGCTTCATCAAACGGACTGGTAAAACATGCTGTCGCGGCATGTGCAAGATGATGGTCGTAATGCTTCGTAATAATATTGGCATTATGAAATTTTTTATTGATGCCAAGTTGCCTTTTTAGAGCATGCCCTGCGTTGTGGATATTATGCGTCATAAATGTTGCAAGATACTCCATATTGCTTATAGCTCTGCGTATATAAAAATCATTCTGCCCAATTTGTTTTAGAATCATGTCATTGTTTTCTCTCATTTCCTTCAAGCCTTTTATTTCGGCTTCCTGATCCGGCTTTAACCATGACTGGGACAACACAAAATCAGCATCGGGATCACAATATTTTTTGATTAATTTCCCCGACCTGAATATATGGTCAGGTATCTGGTTATACCCCCGCTTATCCTGCATATAACGTTCACTTGCTTCTGCAAAAACAACTTTGCCCTCCGGATTAATAATTGCTATTGCACTATCATGGAACGTTGTAGCCAGACCAATGTAATTTCTTTTTTTCATTTCTAATCTTTCTCCCGATAATTATAATTTAATTCAAAACAAATTTTGATTTATCAACAGGAAGACTCCTTTGGCGCTTTTTTCAGAATATTGCCGACAATCCCCGACAACGATCTAATAGTGGAATATTCCTCCGGTTTTTTGACACTTAACCGAATGTTAAACAATTTCTCAACGGCTACCTGCATCTGTATTATCGAAATCGAATCACCACCCAGTGAAAAAAAATCATCGTCCGTTCCTATCCGATCAGTTTTTAGGAGCTGCTTCCATATTTCACAAATTTGAGACTCTATCCCGGTTAAGGGTTTTTCCGTGTTTTTGTTTGTGACAAAATCATTTCCTGTTTCAACAAGTTTTTTCCTGTCTGTTTTGCCGGTATCTGTCAGGGGGAAAGTGCTCATCTGCATAAAAAAAGACGGTATCATATAGTCAGGAAGTTTCGTTTTCAACCAATCCTGTAAATTACTGGCGTCTTCATTGTTCTTGTTTTTGTAAAATGCACACAAATATCTGTTTTGACTGGATTTTCCGGATGCAACGACTACCACTTCATCAATTTTTGGATGTTGTAAAATGGAATTTTCGATTTCATTTAATTCTATCCGGAATCCCCTGATTTTAACCTGAAAATCCAATCTGCCAAGAAATTCTATGTTTCCGTCGAATCGCCAGCGCCCCAGGTCACCTGTTTTATACATTGGTTCATTGTCAATGTATGAATTTGGAACAAAATATTTTTCATTCAGATCAGGACGGTTAAGATATCCCGGGGACAGACCTCTTCCTGATAAACATATTTCGCCCGGAGCTCCAACAGGCACAAGTTTACCTTTTTGATTTAATATGAATACTCTGGTATTGGCAATGGGTTTCCCTATGGTGACCACTTCGTCATCCTGTAAATTACGTTTGATAGTAGAAACAACACTATTCTCCGTAGGGCCGTATTCATTAATAATTTCTATCCACGGGTATTTTTTATTGAAATTCTCAATGCTTTTTTTGTCAACTTGATCTCCGGCTAATGTAATGCATCTTATATTTTTTGCAATTTCAACATCCATTAGCTCCTGGATTGCCTGAAAAAGAGGAGGTATACATAAAAAAGAAGTGACCCTGTTTAGCCGTAAGGTTTCCGTCATAAATCCCGGATCAGTGATTTGTTCTTTATTCGTAAGAATCAAAGTTGCACCAGACAGGACAGGAGTAAAAAAACTGGTAATGAATCCGTCAAAAACATGGGAGAATAGCTGCAAAATGGTATCGCTGGTTGTAAACCCGTATTCATTTATTCTCCACAGAAGTGAATTGGCTATGCCCCCGTGTTTTATCATGACACCTTTGGGTTTCCCGGAGGTTCCGGAAGTATAAATGATATATGCAATATCAGAACTCTGATGGATAACTTCAACATTAGAGTCATCCCCTGTGTAAATATCCTCATAACCGAGAGAAATATCGAGTACAGTTTTGTCATGAAAGCATACATTATGTTTGCTGTTTTGAAGGATTATTTTTGCCTTACTCTCATGTGTAATGAGCTCATTCCTTTCTTCCGGGTTATCGGGTGACAGGGGCAAATATATGCCCCCGGATTTTAATATGCCGAATATTCCAATAACCATCTCAACAGAAACATCCGTATGTAAAGCCACAATTACGCCGGGTCTGACCCTCAACGTTTCCCGTAAATACCGGGCAAGCTGATTGGATTTTTTGTTAATAAATTCGTAGGATATTCTCTGACCGCCAAACACAATCATATCGTTACGTGGATATTTATCCACAATTTTTTGAAACATCTGCACCAGGCATGTTTCATCCCGGCCAACATGGGTATCATTGAATTGATGGATAAGAGTATCTTTTTCCCGCCCGGAAATTATTTCAATTTCATGGATGGGAGTAAGCGGGTCAACAAGAATTACATTTAAAAATGTAATAAAATGATTTATGAACAGTTCGAATTCAGGAAAAAACCGGGCTTTAATTTCATTTTTTACTCTTATCTGAATCTGGTTATTTTTATAAGAAATAAAAAAAACAATTTTATCTTGACTCCATTTCAGAATAGTTCCCATCTCGGTCTGCTCATCACAATCGGTAAATATCACATTGCATGCATCCGGCTCGGAATATTCTGACTGCTCGTGACTGCTCGTATTTTCTCTGAAAGTTTCATTGATATTATTCAATTTGTTTGCCAGATTACGGCATAGGGTTAAAAATCCGTCATTTTCAACCAGGCTTGTCGTAACAGGAAGAAGGGAATTAGAAGTGACAATGCCCATGCTTATTTTCTCCTGAAACCAGTAACGGGAAAGGAGAACATCAATCATTGCTAGAATTATGTGTGAAGTAAAAATATTTTCTTTATTTGCCAGATCTTCCAATTTGTTTTTATGGCCGGTTTCCAGGCAAAAAAGGCAGTCCCTGTTATTATTCATGTTCAGATTTTTCTCCTTTTCTTGCTTAGCAATAACCTTGTTGTATGGTCTTGCCTACAAGCTGCAGGCTTTTATCCAGATTTTCAGCATCAATTTTTTGTGTTTCTTTGAAAATAGTCATCGCTTCTTCAAGAAGTTCAAAATCAAATGTACAGGCATATTTTACCAGGCAATTAAATGCATATTCCAGATTTTCTTTTACAAGATACATTTTATCCAGAAGAAGTAAATCTTCTGCAATCATTTTTTTCCCCATCAAGTAATTAAGCCTGAAATGCATCCCCATTTTATTTTCTATGAGCCTTTTAAGGCTAATAAGGATAACGCCATCATGTTCCAGCAAAATATTTTTATATTTTTCCTCCTGAAGCCGTTGATAAAGATTTTCATAGTATATCCGGTATATGGCTGAACCAATCCTGTTTATTGATGTTAATCCACAAAAGTTTGTCTGATAAACAGGATTATTCTGGCAATACTGGAGTGAATAATAGATATAGTTAAGATTGGGTAATTTTCTCGTATTTTCCTTGCGTAAATAAAACGCCGAAACAGGAAAATCAAACTGCATAAAAGACAGATTATATAATTCTTCCGGCTTTTTTCCTTTTATGAATTTTAATGTTGCATCCCAGGAACTTAGCAAACTTCCTTCGCTGATAGAGTGCACACCGGTGAGTTTTTTATTAATATTCAAGTCTACGAAGAAAAACAAGGATGGATTATCTGCATACCCTATTAGCATAAGATCGTGAAAAAAGTGTGATTTTTGATAAAATGTACTTCCTTCTATATAATACTTATCACATAAAATTTGTACATACCCATGGTTGTCTATATGTTTTTTTATTTCATCAATAATATTGCTTTTACATGATACGGGGAACGACAATAAAACCTCATCATATACATATCTTGCAGAAAGCGAGCCGTACATATAATAATTGGAGAAAAAATAGTTTTCATCCATGTATAATACAATAAATCTCTCGATAAACCAGGGAAGGAAACCTTCCTCACTGAGAATAGCAGCCAGGCGGATATGATTGTAAATTTCGGTTGTAATTTTTGTATCCAGATTCACCGGAAGTATTTTTTGCATTAAGTTTATCCTTCTGCTATTTTATGCATATGCACATTTTTTAAACAGACTTCTCACCTATATATATGGCAAAATTGAGAGGACTTGCTATAATCCTGACATTTACGAAACCAATATCCTCCAATAACCTCTTTAATTGAAAAGGTGACAAATGATATTCAACGGGATGATCTATAAGATCCGCAGGGGTTTCTTTTTTGAGAAACTCCTGATACCTGTTGTTATCATCTATATAGCTTACCCAGAAAACCGGATCTTTTTCCTTTAGTTCTTTTTGTAAATTTCTGTACTCATCATCAAGAATATCAAATCCATCAATAACAATCAGCTTGCCGCCTTTTTTTAAAACCCTGAATATTTCGGAATACAGCGATTGTTTGTCCTTTACATGATGAAGAGCTCCATTACTGACTACATAATCTATGGAATCAGTTTCAAGATCGATTTTTTCCATATTTGCCTTTAAAAATCTGGCACTCAGCCCCTCCTTTAAAAGGTTATCCCTTGCCACTTCAATCATTTTTTCAGAAAGATCAATGCCGATCAATTTGCATTCCCTGTTCCATTTTCCTATATGAAGAAGTAAATTCCCGTCTCCTGTTCCAAGATCCAGTACTGTCGGGGTTTTCGTTAAATCCATCTCATTAAACAAATTACCAAACTGCCAGTTATCAATTGAAGGCATATCAATATGAATTTTACTGTACAGTGGTGCACATTTATCGAAGTACTTTTCAACTTCTTCGTATATTTTGTTGTCTGACATAAAAATCATCCTTTGTTTTAAAATTTATATTATTAACAGAATTTCGACTCTCGATAGTGAATCAAAATTCTGGTTATTTATTTTTTCTGGATACTGTTTTTTCAAAGAGTAAAAGTGTTTGCACTGCTATGATATCCCATGTATACTTTTGAGCAGTGCTGCATGCATTATCAGCAATTTGTTTGTATCGATTTTTATTATCCATTATGGTTTGTATTTTTAGCGCGATTTCTTTTGTATTGGCTGGATCATTAATTAAAAATCCATTTTTACCATCCTCTATCAAATCCGAGACTCCCGCCAATTTTGAAACAATAGCAGGCAATCCGCATGCCATGGCTTCTAAAACAACATTTCCAAAAGGCTCGTAAAGAGTCGGCAGGGCAAGCAGATTTCCTACAGAAAAATACCGGTAAACTTCAGGCTGATCTCCGGCATATATTATCCTGTTTTCCAGCCCATGCTCTCTGATAATAGAATGAATATATTTCTTGCCGAAATCATCATCACCTACAACCAGCACTTTTGCGTTTTTATTTTTTATCAAAGACATGGCCTGAATCAAAAGATGTAACCCTTTTCTCAAATGATAATATCCAACAAACAATATGATAAAGTCACTATCTTTCAAATTGTGCTTTTTCATAATGTCTGATTTATATATTCTTTTTATACCAGGGTTAAATCTGGCAATATCAATGCCGTTTGGAATAACCTCAATCGTATTCTCTGATCTGTGTAATATTTCTTTGATCTTTTCTTTTATGAAGCTGGAGACAGAAATTATTTTTTTGACTTTACTTGATTTCATATTAAAGTTTGATATGGGATATAAAAGTGTAAACGGCAGGAATAAAAGGGGATTAATGCCCATGTTTATTTTTTTATTAAATTCCTTTATGATTTTAATGCCTGCTTCAGGGAAAGCATGACAGGTAAAAATTCCACCTGGGTACCAGCATGGGTCATGAAAATTGACCACATCAAACTTATGTTTTCTAAGGATTATGCCCGCCATAAAAAAGAAGAAAAGCTCATTAATAAAGCTCTTCGGTGCAATCGCAGGTATTTTATGGAAGATGATATTCGTACCGCCTCCACACTGCCATGTCTGTGAAAAAACATGGACTTCATGTTTTTTCACAAATCTTTCTGCTAATTCTACAACATCATGCGGAATACCCTGATGTTTATTATAATACCTGCTAACCAATGCAATTTTCATATCGTTTTTTTCTCTTTCATAAATGATGTATAAATCTGGATTATTTTTTCAGCCAAATTATCCCATGTATAATTTTTCACGGATTGATACCCGTTATAACCCATGCCGGACAGGTCTTGATTTTCACATTTTTGTAAAGCCTCAAGAAGATTTTTTGTGTCTCCCGGATAATATAAAATACCTGAATCATCCTTTATGTATTCATTAATGCCGCCAATAGCCGGTGCAACAATCGGCTTACCAAAAGACATTCCAAGTAACAACGATCCTGACATTGTGATATTTGTGAATGGGAGTATCATAACATCAGAGGCTTTAAAATAAACTTGTAAATCATTATCGGGAATAAACATAAAATTGGCGATGATTCGTCTATCATTATTAATCAGTTTAACCAATTCGTTTTCTGTCCACGAAAAAAGCGGATGCCCTGCAATTATCAAATGTGAATTATTATTTTTATATGCTTTGAATGTCTCAATGAGAGAATTTAGCCCTTTATAATTTCGAATTTCCCCCAGAAATAAAAATACCAAACTCCCGAGTGGGATTCCCAACTTTTGTCTGGCACTCTCCCTGGATATCCGATCCGGATAAACGTTAATATAATTAGGATGATGTATAACAGCAACATTTTCCTTTCGTTTATATTTTTTCAAAAGATATTCTTTCCCATAATTACAGTGAGTTATGATAGCATTTGTTAATTTGGTCAGCACTAATCTGATTAAAAAATCAATTACAGGGTACTTGTTTTCATGCGGATGAACATTATGCATGGTCCAAACTATTTTATAACTCATTATACGTGCAACAAATAGATTTAAAATAAAATTTAATAACAGCCTGACTGAAAGTCGTTTTTTATCTATATTGATGTAATGATATTGTATCCAGTGCAAATGTAATATGCTTACTTTTTTCCTGTTTTTGATTAGCCATTTAAATGACAAATGATTTGGATTGGAAGACTCAATCTTCAGCTTGTTTTTTTCTAAGCTGTTTTTTAGCAAAAACAGATATGGATTACGGGATCCGTCATCCATTTTAGGAAATGATGCAATAGTCATTTAATATTATGCCCCTCACTAATATATTTTTAACAACAGGCAACAAACAAGTCATTCATGCAGTTATAATGACAAAACTACTATGCGTTTGCCATCACTATAAAATACCCCGATTTAATCTTGCAATGCTTTATTAAAATTAACCCGGGGTTTTAAGCACAATTTGGGTTAAATCCAAATATTTATTCTTTAATTCATTTATTGATATATATAAATTGTTCTGAAAACAGTTAAACAGAACATTCATATTATCATCGCTAAATTCAATTTTATTATAAATTAGTTGCAATCTTAGACAGTTATCTATTTCCCTTAAATTAAATATAAGAGTAAAGTCACAATGAGCTTTTTTGTGCCTGTTGAAATCCTGAAAATACGGGGACAGATTGCCAAACTCCGGATCAATTAGAGTTTTTTCATTCATTTTGCCGTAATAATTGAATAGTATATTGGGTACAGTAGTGTCAAGCTCGATGAATTCCCTATCATTTTCCAGAAGTATTTCCTTTAAAACTTCATACCCACGCCCTTTGCCAGGAATATTTTCCAGCATATCTTTTATTACTCTGACTCTTTCGATGGTATTATCCCTGTTTACTGTATCCAAAACAACAGGATATGTTACCCAGAAAGGCCCGAGGGTCCTGTGTAAATTCAATCTTCCATTAAAATTACTTCTGCCATGATAAGCCAGCTTTACAAAAGCAGTGGTATCTTTTTTCCAGTCACAGATGCTTAATCCTAAAATTGACAAATAAAATTCATATTCACTGATTTTAAATTTTTTTAAAATATTTTTCAGTTCTTCATATTTTTTCTCATCCAATAATGCTTCGTTGATATTCGAATTATATATTTCTGTTTTTTGTTCTCTTGTGATTTTATTATCCATGGGCAGCTCTTTCGATTTCGTGCCCAGCACTTTTTTCCAGTACTTAACCTCTTCGTCAATCAACTTGCCGTTGGAATATGCATAAAGGTTTTCAATTGCTTCAATGAATGAATCAGTTTTCGGAGGAGTATATTTTTTATTATTTTTTAATAATTCCATATAACCATAAATCAGATCATATATAAGCAATTTGAAGGAATAAGCATCCGAAATGAGATGATGTACCACAACGTAAAGATGATCGCCCATGCCTGTTTTAATCAAGCCAACACTGAGTAAAGGACCGTCAAAAATATTAATAGATTCCTGTACGCTCTCCATGATATCATGAATGATTTTCTCTTGATTATTACTTTCAGTTACTTCTGTTTCAATAAAAATATAATTATTCGTGCGTGCCGGGTCAAACTGTTGTACAAAATTATTCCCTTTCTTAATGAACCGCAATTTAAAAACTTCATGTCTGCCAACAATATCATCTAAAACCTTTTTTAAAACAGATGCGTTGTATCTGCTTTTCAAAAACAACATATATGATATATTCCAGTGATGAGGAGGATTAATATTTTTTAGAATCCTCTTTTGTGACGGAAATAATGGATACTCCCTGCATTCCCCTTGCATAATAATGTCCTTGTCTTTGTTTAATTCTAATCAATATGAGATAGTTTGTAATAGCGCCTATAAAATTTTTTTGCAAAACAAAACAACTTTATCCTGAATTTCCAAAGCAGCCCAATTTGTCTTTGCTCATTTTTCCCCTGCATTAATAAATTATTTATTCTGAAAGAATGTACTAAAAACGATATGATAGTTTTTGCTGCCAGAAACAACTGACAAATGAAACAAAAATTTATCTATATCTTATTCTTATATCCGACTCCTGTTGAGCAATAATTGTGCCACAAAAAAATTAAACAATTAAAAACGAACATAACTCATGGAAATATAATAAAATACATACATGGGACAGGCGGGCAGATATTTTCTGACTGATAGAAAATATCTAAAAATTAGACAATAATTTCTATTTTTTAGAAAATAGTTAATTATTTTTGTTATATAATTATTATAAATATGATATATAAATAAAATTAATTAATGAATAATGAAACGCTTTTTAAAAGATTGAATGAAAATAATGCAGCATGCTGTGCCTATCTTAAAATTTTTTTTTAGATAACCACAAGGTATTTAACTATCTTTTTTCAATTTTAGGGCGAATATTGTATGAAAGATATTAATATAATGGTTGTTGATGATGAAAAATCTCTTCTGCTGGATATAGAAGAATATTTTAAATCATTCAGTTTAACTACATTTTCTTCCCCTGCTGATGCACTGAACGAACTCCGAAAAAAAAATTATGAAATATTAATTGTTGACTATAAAATGCCAGGGTTATCAGGGCTGGAGTTATTGATTGAAGCAAAAAAAATAAACGCCTATAATTACGGTATTCTTTTTAGTGCATACATAGACAAACCACTTTTAGAAACAGTAATTAACAGGGGTTTGATTGATAAAATTGTTGAAAAGCCATTGAAATTAAAAATTTTAAAATATGCCATAGATAAAGCTGTAGCAGCCTGTAAAAGCGACATAAAGAAGGATAATGAGTTTAATTTGTCCACATATAAGTATGAAGTATTAAAGCAACAGTTAGGATATCAGTATGATATTATCGGGCTGGATAAGGGGCTTAAAGCAGTTTTTGATAATATTCAATTGGTTTCAGAAAGATTTGCCAATGTTCTGATTACCGGTGAAACAGGCACAGGAAAGGAATTAGCTGCCAAATTAATCCACGATCTTAGCGAGAGAAAAAATCAACCATTTATAAAAATAAACTGTGCAGCTGTTCCGGATTCATTATTTGAAAGTGAATTGTTTGGCTATAAAAAGGGAGCTTTTACAGATGCCAGAGTTGATAAGCCGGGGAAAATTGAGCTGGCAAACAACGGCACTTTATTTCTGGATGAAATAGGTGAATTAAAACCGGACTTACAGGCAAAACTTCTCAGGGTTATTCAGGAAAAAAAAGTTTACCGCCTGGGTGACACTGTACCTATGGATGTGGATTTTCATTTAATCTGTGCGACCAATGTCAATTTAAAAAATGCTGTTCATGAAAAATTATTTCGTAAGGATTTATTTTATCGTATTGGTGAATTTCCAATAAATTTGCCATCGCTTAGAGAAAGACGCCAGGATATTCCTGATTTATTAAAGCATTTTATAAAAAAACATTCTGACAAATATGGAATCGAAGAGCCCGGCATTAGTGATTTGGTTATACACAGGTTAACAAACTATAAATGGCCGGGTAATATACGAGAGATGGAAAACATAATCAGGCAAATAGTTATCCGGTCTAAGAATGAAAATGAAATAAAGCTGGAAAATATAGAATTTTTGCTGGAAGGAATGGAGGAGGATGATCAGCCGTTTAGCGATGTTATTAGAATAATTAAGGACAGCATGATAAATAAAAAGCTAACACTTTCCGACATCAAGGCATCTGTCATAAAGGAAATATTAAACCATTTTCACGGGAATGTAACAGAAGCCGTAAAAAGTACCAAAATAAAAAAGGATCAATTTTATAAGTACAAATAATCGGCTTTATTTAATCACCAAAATAAATTCTGACCCATGATTTACTGCTGAGGTTACGTTTATTTCCCAGTTCATTCTCAATACGAGATCTTTTACCAGGTACAGGCCCAGACCTGTGCCTTTCCCCACTTCTTTTGTTGTATAAAATGCATTAAAAATATCATTGAGCCTGCTATTCTCTATCCCGATTCCATTATCTTTTATTACAAGGTATTTAAAATTACTTTTTGTTTTATAATTAATTTCAATACAACCTGATTTGGGGATTGCATCATTGGCGTTTTTTAATAAATTTTGAACAATAATAACAAGTGCCTGGTGGTTAGCCATTACATAAGTATCTGCGGGAATATTCAGTTTTAGTTCGATCAATGGCTTCAACGCATTTTTTATATTGTCTGCTGCAATATTCACAGCCTCTAAAAGATTTATCTCCGATTTTATAAGCACCCGGTCATGATATAAGGTGCGCAATCCTTTGATCAGGTTTTCTATTCTTAATAGATTGTTTTCCATTCTGTCTATGTAAGTACTGATTTTATCGTGATTATTAATATTGCTTTCTTCGAGGCAGATTTTTAAATTTTCCAGTGGAGCAAAAACTCCTCCCAAAGGATTGAGTATTTCATGAGAGATTCCGCCAAAAAGCATTCCCAATGCAGAATATTTATCTTCCTCGTGGTCCTTAACTTTTTTAATAGTAGTACTGATTTGAGCCCTGATTGTCTCATACATTAGATTTCTTATGGAACCCAACTCAAAAAGGATAAAGCCAAAGTGTTCATTTTTATATAGTAATGGCATTAATATCATATTCATATTTTCTGTTTGCTTAAAAAACTTATCGGGTAATAATTCGTAAGTATTGAATCTTACCTCATTCGGATCAAGATTGATATTTTTACCTGATTCTAAAGCAAAAATGAGACGTGAATTTTGTGGAATACTCCAGTCATATTTTGATTTTCTTACTACCCTGCTTTCATAGAGAATGATATAACAACTATTAATACCAATTTGTGGAAGTTCTTCTGCAAGCCTTCGAGTAAGCATTTCAATATTTAAAGAAGTAATAAAATATTGGCTCGTTTTCTGGAGTTTTTTGGAATTTTTCCTAAAATGTACGCTTTCCAGCGCCTTATTCTGACTCATTGTCTCATCAATCAAAATATTTCCGATTTTCTGCATATTTACCAGAGCTTTTTTGTCTTCAGGATTATGCAAATATCTTGAACAATTAGAAATAAAAATATCCAGAATTTCTTTTAGTATTTCATAATCATAAAAATCAAAAATTATATTTTCCGGGAAATTAATAAATGAATAAAGAAGGAAATTCATTTCATTTTTGTTTTTCATTTTGACAGTAATTTCATCGATTATTTTTTCAAACCAGTCACTAACCTGTTGTTTCAAGTAACTTGATATATTTGACATTTCAAGGGTCTCATTAATGATCTGACTTTTGTTTTCTACAAGAGCAGAATATTCTACCGGGAGGGATAAATTTTGCATGGCCTTGATCATTTTTATTTTTTTTATGCCGGGATAATCGCAGCCGCAGGAACGTTTAATTTCAAGTTTTGTATGAACCTCAATATTTTGAGGAATATCTTGCCCGGTAATAATACGCATAAGCAAATCAATCGCTTTCTTGCACAATTCATAATACGGTTGTTTAACTGTAGTTAACGGCGGCGAAAAAAAAATGGCTTCATCGGTATTATCAAACCCGACTACAGCAATATCGTCCGGAACCTTGATGCCGTTCCGATTCAATTCATTGATTGCACCAATGGCCATTTCATCATTTGCAGAAACAATCACATCGATTTTTTTGTCTGTGCTTAAAAATTCTTTAACTGCACTTTCACCTGAATTCATAAGAAAATTTCCAGGAGTAGAGACTAGGGTATTGTCGAGCGGAATATGATATTTTCTTAATGTTTCCATAAAGACATCATACCTGGCAATAGCTGCTTGATGACCTTCAGGCCCCCTGATAAAAGCAAAATTTAAATATCCATGCTCATGGATTAAATGCTCCAGCAGTTCTTCTTCCCCTTTTTTGCTATTCATTAAAACACTGGGAATTCCCTTTATGTTTTCATTGATCCCTACTGCAGGAATGTCTTTAAATCTCTCCATGAAAATTTCCAATTCTTTATAATCAATAAAATGTCCCAAAGAACCGGAAAATAAAATTAATCCGTTAAATATTTTTTTATCAATTAAGTTGTAAATTATATTCTGCTCTTTCTCGTCATATAACGAATAGTCAAGCTGTCTGCCTACTATCAAAAAAAGATTTATATTCAAATTTTTTGTTATTTTTACAAAATTAGGCCAGATTAAATTGTGATATGTCTCATCCAGTTCTCCCAAAACCAGCCCGATGTTTAAGGGCAGGTCTTTTTTCTTCGTTGTCATGAATGATCCTGAAAATATAATTTTTATACCATGCTGATATTAACCCAAAAACATGAAAAAATCCAACAAAAACATAAAAAACATGCCTAATGAAAGACGGATCTCTACACAATCACTAAAACATGTTTTATATGTGATTGATATTTTATTATTAAACACAAATAATTTATGTGATTTATTTTGATTACCATAGATTACTTAAAATTATTGTTTGAATTTATGATATTCCCCCGGTGTCATGCCCGTCCATTT
>JBJKSS010000445.1:0-5217 GCA_046703745.1 Spirochaetota bacterium | reverse complement strand
GTATGGTTATGATTTTTTTGCTTTTTGTTGAATTACCGGATGTTTCTTCGCTGTAATTTTCTGCAGAAGGATCGTACTTTTCGGAAAAGATTATCTTCGAGGATTTTTTTCCTTCCTGTTCAACTGTTTTTTTGTTTTCGTTTTTTATTACAATTGTGTTTTCGGCCGGATTTTCTTTTTTTTCCTCTTCAACTGATTTTTTTTCTTTCCTGGCGGCTTCCTTTTTTTCAGCTTCTTTTAATTTATTGAGGTCAAATATATCGGTAGTTGCGGTTGCCTGGGTCAATGCATCGTAATTTTTTTCGTCAGTGGCCTTATCAGTGCTGTTGTCATTCTTCACCTGTCCTGCCTTGTTGAGGCCTGTTTTTGCCTTTGTTGAAGAATCCTGCAAGGCAAAATCTTTTTTATCCGTGTTTTTGGCCGCGTTCATAAAAGAATTTGAAATAATTATGATTATAATAGCAGTTAAAAATTTTTTAAACATTACAAACTCTGTATAGATTATACCAATATTTCGGAAAAATGGGGCATAAAATAAAAAATTTTTGATAATACAATTCTTCTAAAACTTGATTAAATATGCTATAGTTCCAAATTATTTGAATAAATGAGGTTTTTAGTGGAAAACATACGAAATTTTTCCATAATTGCACATATTGATCATGGCAAGTCCACTCTTGCCGACAGGCTGATCGAATTCTCAGGAATTATTCCAAAGAGAGAATTCCAGGATCAGATACTTGATAGCTTATATATAGAAAGGGAGCGGGGCATAACCATAAAAAGCAATTCGGTAATGCTTCCGTACAAAGCCGATGACGGCAAAACTTATGAATTGAATCTCATTGATACCCCTGGTCATGTTGATTTTACCTATGAGGTTTCAAGATCCTTAAAGTCGTGTGAAGGTGCACTTTTGCTTATCGATGCAAGTCAGGGAGTTGAGGCCCAGACCCTTGCCAATCTGTATCTTGCCCTTGAATGCAACCTGGAAATAATCATAATTATTAACAAAATAGACCTTCCGAGTGCCAATGTCGATGATGTCAAACACCAGATAGAGCATGATCTGGGGCTTTCCAGTAAAGATGTAATTTTGGCCTCCGGTAAGGAAGGAATCGGCATAAAAGAGATATTTGAAGCCATTGTAAGCAGGATCCCTCCGCCAAGCGGCAATGTCAATGGTCCGTTGCGGGCCCTTATATTTGACAGCAAATATGATGAATACAAGGGTGTCATAATGTATGTGAGGATATTTGACGGCGAGGTCGGGCCGGGTGATGAAATTTTTCTTATGCATACGGGATCAAAATATCATGTTGAGGAAGTCGGATATTTCAAAATCAGGCTCGAAAAATCCGGCAGGCTTGTAACGGGAGAGGTCGGATATATTATTGCCGGCATCAGGACTATCAGTGATATTCAGATCGGGGATACATTGACATTAATGAATAACCGGGCCAAAGAGCCGCTTGCCGGTTTCAAGCAGGTCAAGCCCGTTGTTTTTTCTTCCTTGTATCCAATAGCTGCTGATGATTACCAGTTGTTAACCGATGCCCTGAACAAACTGAAACTGAATGATGCCAGTCTGGAATTTCAAAAAGATTCATCTGTTGCGCTGGGATTCGGGTTCAGGTGCGGTTTTTTGGGCCTTTTGCATCTTGAGATTGTGCAGGAAAGGCTCGAAAGAGAATTCAATGTTTCGCTTATCCTGACGGCGCCGTCAGTTCAGTATAAGATATATTTAAGAAACGGGGAGATGCAGCAGATTGACAATCCGTCAAATTACCCGGATATAACATTGATAGATTATGTCGAAGAGCCATACATAAAGGCAATGATAATAATGCCTGCGGAATATCTGGGCAAGGTCATTACACTTTGCCTTGAAAAAAGGGGCGTCCAGAAAAACATAATTTACCTTGATGAAAAAAGGGTTGAGATCGAATATGAGATGCCTCTTGCTGAAATCATTTATGATTTTTATAACAGACTGAAATCAATAAGCAGGGGCTACGCTTCATTCGATTATGAATTGATAGGCTTTAAACCGACAGAACTGGTAAAAGTCGATATTCTTGTATCAGGAAAACCGGTTGATGCGCTTTCCCTCCTTGTGCACAAGGACAGGGCGCGCGAAAGAGCATTGAAGGTTTGTGAAAAATTAAGGGATAATATACCGAAGCAGCAGTTTAAGGTGCCGATACAGGGAGCAATAGGCGGGACAATCATCGCCAGGGAAACGATCAATGCCTATCGCAAGGATGTAACTGCCAAATGTTACGGAGGGGACATAACAAGGAAAAGAAAATTGCTGGAAAGGCAGAAGGAAGGAAAGAAAAGAATGAAAATGGTCGGAAATGTTGAAATACCGCAGTCTGCATTCCTTTCGATACTGAAAACCGATGATGAATGACAGGCGCGTGTCAAATGAAAATCTGGAATTTGACCGGATAAAAGTGTTGACACGTAATCATGTCTAATATATTATATGAATAATTTGATTAATACAATTGTCTGATTTAGTAATAAATGTTTTTTTAATAATGAAAAAAAATTAATGGAATTCTTTTAAAATAATTACATAGAGTTTATTAAATAATTAAAAGTTTGTTTTTTTAAGGATAATTGTATGAAAGTAAAAGCTTTGATAATTGAAATCGGCATAAAGAATCTTAACCAGATTAAAAAGGAATTGACTTTTAAAAATATAGATATCGTGTACGGATCGAGCTTCCTGGATGTGGTAGATACCATTCACCTGGAAAAGGTGCATATAATAGCCTTGAGTGATTTCAGGGGAGAAAAATCTTCTATAGGCTATTTGAAAATGTTTACTACCACAAACCCGGATTTTAAAATAATTTTTTTGTCCAACAATAAAATTGTCTCCGAGGATACCAGATGCTTTTTTATTGAGCGCGGTGCCGAAGATTTTATTTCGTGTTATAATGTAGATGAAATAAAAAAATGCTTTAACAAAATATATTTACGCCTTGTAAGCGACAAGCAGATCGATAACGACTGGTCGAACTGCACAAAAAGGGCTATCAGGTATTTGAAGGATAATTATCAAAATAAAAAAGTAATAAAAAATATTTCCGGTCTGGTCAATTATTCACCTTCAACAATATATCATTATGTAAAGAAGGATACCGGCATCACGGTCGGAGCCTGGCTGCAAAAATTGAGAATTAATGGCGCCATCGAGTTATTGCAGTCGACCCACATCCCGATAAAAAAAATCAGCCAGAAGCTGGGGTATGGCTCTGTTCAGGGTTTTATCAAGATATTTAAAAAACAGACAAACAAGCTGCCTTCGGATTTCAGGATTCATTAAAAAATGAAAATACCGGTTCATCAGGATTAATCTTGGCGGATAATTTACCGAGATATATAAGAGCGGGTAAATTTTTTATCCCCATCCGCCGAGGTCTTATTTGTAATGTTCAAAACATTGATTTGATCTATTTGCTTTATTTATTCAAACAGCGGCCCGGCGGTCAAATGGAATACTTTTAAGTATATTTTGGGAAATTGATTTATGGCAAAAAACGGCAAAAGGCGTTCCGGATTTTTATTTGTGTTGTTTATCTTTATATTGCTCGGGATAATTATTTTTGCATACAGGGACAAATTCGCTGTTTTTTTCAATACAAGCTTTAATTCAGGCCGGGAATTTTTCAGTAAAAAAATGGATTCGGGTAAAAAATCCGCAAAGGATAACCAATTAATAAAAATCGACCTGTTTGGAAATAAAAATAATAACAGGCAGACAGACAATGCAAAAAATGAAAACCTTCAAAAACAGGTTGAAGAATTAAAAGAGACCATTATCGAATTAAAAGACAGGCTCGAAGACAACACCGGTAAAGACAACTCGGTTAAATCCGGTAATAATGAATCACAAACAGAATTGAAAATTATAAATCAAAAACAGGCCGCCAATGATTCTGAAATTAATAAAAAAACAGCAAATTCCGGGCAACCCCTAAAGCCTGAAAAATCAAATGAAAATATTCATGTCAAAACAGCCAACATTTATTTCAGCCGGATATCCGGAGATGACAAGCTTAATCTTGCGGTCGTTAAAAGGGATGTTAAATATACGGACAGTCCTTTGACTGAAACCCTGAAACTTCTGCTGAACGGCCCCAATAATCAGGAAAAATCAAAAGAAATAATAACCAATATACCGAAGAATACACGGCTTTTATCGGTTTATATAAAAGACGGTATTGCATTTATTAATCTTTCACGGGATTTTGAATTAAATCCGTTCGGCAAGGATGCAACAATAGCCCAGTTAAAACAGATAGTGTATACTACGACAGAATTCACCAATGTGAAAGCCGTGCAGTTTTTGATTGAAGGCAGGGTCAAAACCTATCTTGGCGGTGAAGGAATTATTATTAATAAGCCGATTTCAAGGAATGATTTTTCTTGACATAAAGATTTAAAAATGATACTTAATCCGTAAAATTTGGCGGAGTAGCTCAGCTGGTTAGAGCATTCGGCTCATATCCGAAGGGTCATTGGTTCAACCCCGATCTCCGCTAATTTTTTTTCCTGCCTGTAAAATATTTTTCAACAAGATTTGAAATGGAATGGATAATATTTAATAATGATGATTTGGATGAATACAGGAAGTTTGCTGCGGAAGAGCCCGGCTGCGGTATATGGCACCATCCATGCTGGCTTGAATTCCAATTATCATGCAAAAAGGCGCATGACGGATTTATTTTCGGCATAAGGGATAACGGCGAAATTGTATTGGCCGGAATATACCTGGTTTACAGGTCATCGGCCGGGATAAATTACGGGTATATACCTGCGGGGTTTTTATATAAAAAGATAAATTCTGACATTTACGCCTTTTTTATTGATAATCTTAAACTGACGATCGGACCGAAGAAAGTTGTTTACACGCAGGTTGATTCCATAAAGCCTCACGATGATAAGTTTCATGAATTAATTTCAGGTTATAAAAATCATTCTGTCAATTTGAAACTGCCGATCCCCCGGCATTCCACAATAATTAATCTGTCAAAATCAGAAGAGGAAATTTTAAACTGCATGAAGCCGAAGGGCCGGTATAATATTAAGCTTGCGGCAAGGAAAGGCGTTGTCATAAAGCAGGGAAGTGCTGACGATGTAAAAGAATTTTATGACATTTTAAAGGTTACCGCCGGCCGGGATGATTTTAAAACCAATAGC
>JBJKSS010000444.1:0-2807 GCA_046703745.1 Spirochaetota bacterium | reverse complement strand
CTATTCGTCCGAGGTACCGGCAGCGGGCAGAATGAATACCTGCCCGCTGCCCGTACCACCGCCGAATAGACCGCAAACGAATTGAAAATCTTAAAAATCAAAAAAAACTTTTTTACCAAAACATTATGATAAATTTACAATATAGTGAAAATTACAAGCATTGTTTTCAAATAATGTCAATTTTGATAAAATATTATTTACCATCAACTTTCCAGCCGGGGATAATTCGAAGAAAAAAAATAAAAAATTTGCATGCTCCCTTTATTAGTTGATTTATGGCATTATTCAATTATACTTGATGTATCAGGAACACGGGAAACAAGGGGTTGACTTGTACCGAGCACAGCGAGGTGAACCCCTTGTTTCCATATAACCTGATTAAGGCATTATTATTACTCGTTGAAAAGTAAAAAACAAAATTTAAATTTTAGATAACGGATTGTTATATGGACAAGAATATAATGTATCTCCATATTGAAGAGATTTTTCTGTCTTCATTCATCGAATCAATACCGAACCCGCTTTATTACAAGGACTCAAGTCATGTTTACAGGCAGTGCAACGGCTCGTTCCTCAAATTCCTCGGCAGACAGAAGGAAGAAATTGTCAATATGACGGATCATGACATCTTTGAAAAGACGATGGCCGATATTTACCGTGCAGAAGATGAGAAGCTTTTTGAAAAAAAGGACATGGTGATATATGAAAACAGGCTGATGCATTCCGATAAAACATATCATGATGTCATATTCTTTAACGCGCCGATTTACGACATGAACAACGGGCTCATAGGCATGATCGGGCTCATAACCGATATTACGGAAATGAAGCAGAAAGAAAAGGCGCTTGCTGAGTCAAACAACAGGAAGGACAAGATGCTCAAGATAATCGCACATGACCTCAGGGCGCCGCTGGGAAGCTTCAACAACCTTATTGATTTTGTCCTGGAAAAATATGTTGATTTCAGCAAGGAGGAGCTTTTTGAGATACTCAAGGATATAAAAAAGGCGACCGCCTCGATCTACGATCTTCTTGAAAACCTTTTTTACTGGGGCAGGATACAGTTTATCGGAAAAGAAATAAATATCGAACCCGTCGATGCCATAGATTTGAATGAAATAATAGACAAGAATGAATATCTGTTAAAAGACATTCTTCTGAAAAAAAATATTGTGCTGAAGACCACGATCGATGAATCCATCCTCCTTAAAGCCGACAGGGCCACGCTCGATATTATCATCAGGAACTGCATAATGAATGCGGTGAAATTTTCACACAAAAACAGCGTTGTTGAAATTACCGGCGCCCGTAATGATGGCAGGGCTGAAATCAGTATTACAGATCACGGCGTGGGCATACCTGAAGAAAATCTCGAAATTCTGAAATCCGAAAATAACAGGATATCAACTGCCGGAACCGACAATGAAAAGGGAAGCGGCCTGGGGCTAAACCTGTGCAGGGAAATTTTAAGGGTCAACAACGGCAGTATGGAGATCGAAAGCAAGGTTGGCGAGGGCAGCACTTTCAGGCTCATTTTTGAGGAGATGCACGGCCGCTGATCAATATCACGTGCAGTCATGGCGCGCATGATTTTTTTTTCAGGAATAATTAAACTGGAGAGTTATCCGGCAAAAGTTTTTCAGCGGGTGATCCTGCCGATTACCGCGCCGCAGCCGTTAAAACGGATTTTACCGGGCAATGCCCGGCTGATTTTTGAAAGCACGCCGCCGTAGCGTTCATCCCTCGTGTCCAGCAATTCACGGAAATTTTTACCCCTGAACGGTATTTTGATATTGTTGATGTTTTCGTTGAACGAAACTGCGATAAGCAGGGCCCCGCTCTTGCCCGTGTATTCAACTGTCAGCCATAAGTTTTTATCGTCGTATTTAACCCCGCATTCGTGCAATGCGCCGAGATTTTTTTTTCGCAAGGCCATGAGGTCTTTATAAAGCCTATGCATGAAATATTGGCGGCTCCCGTTTTTCATGCCCCATGTCAGTTTTGAATCATTGAAAGTTTTTTCAGACTTGGGGTCGGGTATGTCTGTCCACCCGAAACCGGCAAACTCTTTTTTCCTGCCTTCCTGCACCGCGCGGATCAGTCCCTCATCGGAATGATCGACAAAGTATTGAAACGGTGCGTTTTCCGAATATTCCTGGCCCATGAACACAAGCGGCGTGCAAGGTGACAACATGAGAAGCACGGCGGCAATCTTTTCCCTGTCAAAATCGACAAGGGTTGAGAGCCTGTCACCGAAAGCGCGGTTGCCCACCTGGTCGTGGTTCTGTATGCAGACGACAAGCTTTTCATGCGGCAGATCCTTCACACTGTTGCCGTGCCGCCTTTTGCGGAACGCGGAATACTTTCCGTCATAAACGAAGCCGTCTGTCAGCGCCTTTGCTATATCGCCAAGGCTTCCGAAGTCTTCGTAATACCCGTTCTTTTCTCCTGTCAGGTAAGAATGCACCGCGTGGTGAAAATCATCGCTCCACTGAAGGGCCAGCCCGTATCCTCCGATGCCGGCGGATCTTATGATCCGTGAATCGTTCAGATCGCTTTCGGCAATGACATGGACTTTTCTTCCCTGCTTGCTTGCGAGATTTTGCACTTCATCATTCAGCTCGAGCAGGATGTGCCTGGCACTGAAGTCGTAAATACCGTGAACAGCGTCAAGCCTCAATGCATCGATGTGAAAATTTTTCACCCAGTAAAGCGCATTGTTAATCACGAACCTTCTTACGTGATCGCTTTCTTCTCCGTCGTAATTTACAGCGTCTCCCCACGGAGTGCCGTATCTTCGCGTAAAG
>JBJKSS010000443.1:0-2578 GCA_046703745.1 Spirochaetota bacterium | reverse complement strand
TTATGCCATGGGCCAATTGTGTTATTATCGTTGGAATTATAGCCCTTGCCGATTGCCTCGGTCCGTAAGTATTGAACGGCCTGATTATCGCTACCGGAAGATTGAAAGAATGAAAAAAAGAAATAGCTATTTGATCCGCCCCGATCTTCGAAGCCGAATATGGAGACTGTGCTTGCAGCGGATGCTCCTCTGTTATGGGAACAAAACGCGCTGTTCCATAAACCTCGCTTGTGGAAGTATGCACAACTTTAGATATGCTGAGTTCCCTTGCCGCCTGAACAATATTAAGGGTACCCTTGACGTTAGTATCAATATAGCTATCAGGGGAATGATAGGAATACGGAATACCAATCAGAGCAGCAAGATGGAAAACCGCATCACAGCCTTTCATTGCAGTTCTGACACCATTTGGATCTCTCACATCGCCTGAAAATATTTCAATTGAATCAATTATTTCCTTGTCGGAATGATCAAGCCAGCCATAGGAGTTGAATGAATTGTAGTAAACCATTGCCTTAACATTATAACCGGTTCTTACAAGTTTTTCTGTAAGATGTGAGCCGATAAAGCCGTCCGCGCCTGTGACGAGTATTTTTTTATATTTCAAAGTTCAACCCCCAAATAAAATTGATTCCACATCTCTGATTAAATACTTAATAGTTCAAAAAATAACATATTATCAATTAAATATTTTTCTTTTAATAATCTTTTTTTTTATTTTTATTAATATCCTTATTAATTTCACCATAAAATAAATATTCAAGCCAACCACAATCTTTATCAAATTATAAAGTATAAAAATAAATGATTGAAAAAAGTTTTCTCTTCTTAACTTCATAAATGAAAGCTTACTCGTGTAAAATGCCAAATAGAAATAATTGTTTTTAGAAAAGTTATAAGCCAGGCTGATATAAAAGACCGGAATTTTTTCTTTATATCTGTTTTCTATTGAAGCATCATCAACGCTATTAATGCATTTCAATCTAAAATTGAAAGATTCTATATCAGCTAATGATCGCAACCTGACTGACCCTTGATTTTCATGCAATCTTGACTTAACCAAAATTTTATCTATATATATAAATTTATATTTATCAGAAAATTTAAACCATAAATCATAATCTTGAACTGTCTTTAAGGTTTCATCAAAAAAACATGTTTCATTGAAGCATTTAACCGGTACCAAAACAGTACAGCCATGTATCGGGGTCGAATAAATCAAGGAATATTTGAATTTCATGTCGAGTTTAATCTTATTATTATTCACCCTTATAAATCTTGAACGGGAATCAATACATTCAAAATTACTGAATATGATACAATCTGCTCTGTGATTTTTCAAAATCCGCATTTGTTCGTAAATTTTATCCGGATAATAAACATCATCATGACTCAGCCAGGAAAAATATTCACCTGTCATTTTCTTTATACCAAGATTCAGGGCTGTTGATACACCTCCATTCTCTTTTCGATAGTATTTGATCCTTTTTTCGTAAGATTTCGCTATTTTTTCGGTCTTACCTCCATCGTTAGAACCATCATTCACAACTATAACTTCAATATTCTTATATGTCTGTGCCAATGCACTTTCAATGGATTCTTTTAAAAATTCAGATCCATTATATACGGGAATTACAATAGATACTTTGGGATAAAGGTTATTTCTTACAGGCATGCTCATTTGAACCAAACCGTTCTGTTGATATAATCCGTATAACTCAAAATAATCCTCACTACTTTTTGTGAAACATTATCAACATCATAATCCTGTATCAATTGAAATTTTCTTTCAGAGCTTGAATGCTGCATTGTTACAAGATCAATAGACTGCAAAATCGTTCCCTTGTTCAAGCCAGCCATAACTAATGTGGTTTCATCCATGCCTTCCGGTCTTTCATGAGCCTGGCGAATCATTATAGCAGGAAAATTTAATATAGAGGATTCCTCGGTGATAGTACCGCTGTCGGAAATGACGCAGAAAGCATTCATTTCAAGCTTCACATAATCGATAAAACCGAAGGGCTTGCCTATTTCTATCAGTTTATTAAGCTTTTTGTCTTTCAGTTTTTCCAGCCGTTTCATCGTGCGCGGGTGAGTCGAAAAAATTACTCTTTTACCATATTTTTCCGAAATGGCATTCAACGAATCCAGCAGGTTGTTGAAATTTTTTTCGGAATCCACATTTTCCTCCCTGTGGGCGCTTAAAACAAAATAATCCCCGCATGATAAACCGAGCTTGTCAAGTATTCCCGAACTTTCAATTTTTGAACTGTAGTAATTGAAAATTTCCTTCATGCATGAACCTGTTTTTATCAGTGTTTCGGGTTTCAACCCTTCATCCAGCAGGTATCTTCTTGCATGCTCGGACAGAGGCATATTAATATCACTCAGATGATCCACAATTTTCCTGTTTATCTCCTCGGGAACCCTTTGATCAAAACATCGATTGCCTGCTTCCATGTGAAAAATCGGGATTTTCCTTCTTTTGGCAGAAATTACGGACAGGCAACTATTTGTATCGCCATATAGCAAAACAGCATCCGGTTTTTCCTTTTCCATAATTTCATCTGATTTTGAT
>JBJKSS010000442.1:0-9045 GCA_046703745.1 Spirochaetota bacterium | reverse complement strand
GTTGTAACTTCTGATGTAACATCGGAAGACATTCTTTGAATAGTAGTTACTAAAATTTCGCGAGCTTTTTTATTGGCAGTCCGTTTGGTCTCTTCCTCTATTTTATTTAAGACTATCTGGGATTCCTGCTTTGCTTGATCTTCAAGCTCTTTTTTAAGCATTTGTTTTGCCTGTTCAGCAGTAATTCCGGATATCTTTTCTAATTCATCCTGCCATTTTGATTTAAGCCTGGATACAGTTGATTCGGCTTCATTTAACTGTCTTTCCTTGTCGCTTAAATGCTTCTCCTTTCGCTCGATGTCTTGAATGCGTCTGTCAAACTGCTCTTCCTTCTGAATTAGACGCCTTTCAAGCCTTTGTAACTCTATCCTTCTTTCTTTAGTTTCTCTTTCAAAATTGTTTCTTTCCTGTATCAAAAAGTTTTTAGCTTCTAAAAGAATTTCATTCTTTTGTGATTCAGCTTCAAGCTTTGCTTCCCGCATGATTATTTCCGCTTTATTCTCAGCCGATTGCAGCTGCCTTGTTGCGGTAATAAACCTTGCAAGAAAACCTGCTGTGCCACCTAGGAGGAGGGATACGATGCTTGCAATTATCACATTTAACATCTTATCCTCCTAAATATGCATCTATAATAAGACCTCCTAAAATAAATTAAAAATGCAGTAATGTCAAGTATATAATATAAATCGGACTTCTTTAACTTTTTATTACGTTTTATTTACAATAAATTTACTTGTTTAAAGTAAATTTATACCCTTGCATTGTTTTTGATAAATTTGGGTATAAACTTATTTTTTTAAATGAAATACTGGCAATCTGAAATTTTAAAACATTTTAAAATTTATTTTGACTTTTAATAGTGAAATAGTTTAATTTTTCATTATATGTTTACTATAAAAACAGGTTTATTTTGGCAAAAATTTTAGGAGAATGACATGGAAAATTTCAAAAGTATATTGAAAAAATACTGGATTATCGGGCTTGCCTTTTTGATTATATTTGCATCGGTACTGTATTTTATCAAGGTTGCCTATGAGGAGGGCTGGATCGCTCCCATTATAATTATAATAACCGGTATTGTTGTCGGGTTATCAGGATTTGTAGCCGGTTTTGCCCTTTACAAAAAAAATTTTAAAATAATGGCGGAAATTTTTGCCGGTTTCGGCTGCGGTGTAACCTATGCAACAATTGCCTATTCCGGCTTTTCCTTTATTTGGAACAATTATACAGTTTTTTTGTCTTTGCTGTCATTAACTGCATTTGTTACCTGGGTTAATTATAAATTCAATCTGAGGGTTCTCACTTCAATAGGTTTTGCCGCAGGTTTATTCACCCCGTTTATCGTAAGGGCGTCGGAATTCAACATCCTCCTTTTGTTTGTTTATGTTGCTGTGATAAATGTTGCATTGATAATTTTTACTGTGCTAAAAAAATGGCGGGAAGTGCCTGTGATCGGCATTGTTTTAACCTTTTTATTGTATATTTCCTACTATCTTTACATAAAACCGTCAACATGGCTGGAGCCTTTTGCATATGTGTTCATTATATATTTGATTTTTTCGGCAGGATTATTGCTTCTTACGAAAACAGATGGGAAAAATTTCGAAGGATTGAACCTTTATCTTTCAATTATTAATGCAATCTGGTTTGTATTCTGGTCCATATACATATTTCAGGCTTTTTCACTTAACACATCTATACCCATTTTGATAGTGGGGGCGGTTTTTATAATATCTGCCGCAGTTATTTATCTGTCTTTTCCAAAGTCAATTGTTGCATCCCTGATTTTCTTTTTCGGCGGATTGTTCCTCGTGGCTGTTTCCGGTGGCAACCTGGGGGATATGGTTGTCTTGAAGGGGATGAACCATATTATCAGGGCAGCAATCTGGCTTTTCGTTGCAACTACGATATTCCTTACAGGCTACAAGATTAAAAACAATCCTTTTATGTATACGGGTGCAGTCGGATGGATAATCATTTTCATTTACTGGTACATATTTGCCTGGGATACTTCACTGGTCAAGTGGTTCGGCGTCGATTTTATCCCTTTCATAAACCCTCCCGGATTGTTATGGCTATTCCTTGCAGCAACCGGATTTCTTGTATCCGTATTCTGCGACAGGATGGATGATTATTACAGAGAATCGAATAAAAACGATGATTCGTTCAAAACAGACGCCGTAAATGTGGCTCCGCAGGTTGAAGAATTCCGAAAGGGAAAATTCAAGGTCATTTCGCTTGTCATTGCTATTCTTAGTCACCTGACTATCGGAGGTTTATTGACTATCCAGATAAAAGCCTTCTGGGAAATTTATAACATAACATTTATCGATGCGGGTATTGCTTTTTCAATTTGCTGGGGGATTTATGCATTTATACTTTTCGTCTGGGGGACATATACAAAAAAAAGGCTGTTCATATATTTTTCGGATGTGGTTATTGTAATCGTTGCTGCCAAGGTTTTGTTTTTTGATATTGCGGGACAGGCAAACTTTTACAAGGTCATCACGACATTAATAACCGGATTAATCGTGCTGTTGATCGGTTTTCTGAATTATTTTTGGCAGAATAAAAGCGTGGAAAAATTAAAAGAAGGCAACGCCGAAGAATAGTTTGGGTTGTCTGTTATAAAGTAACCGATGCCGTAATTTTTATAAATATTCCCGGGAGAGTAAGGCGATAAATGGGGGAAAAGGCTTAAATGTTTCCCTTTTCATGCTTGTTTCCTGTAACTTTAAGTTAGTTTTTTTGAATTCATTCCGCAGCGGCATATCCAATCGTTTTGGTTGATTTTTTTTTCATTGATAAAAAAAAATTGATTAATTGAAAATTTTTTGTTATTAATATTTGACACTAAAGAATTTATCGTTTATATTATTATTGCAAATTTTTAAAAAATGTTTATGCTTTTTTATTTAAAAAATACATATAATAAGGAGAATTAAAATGAGTGCAGCTTCCATGAAAAAGCTTGTTGTTTTTTATTCTCTCGATGGAAACACCGAGTATGTTGCCAAAATTATTAAGGATTCATTGAAGGCGGATATTTTAAAGCTTGAATACAAAAATCCAGGAGCATTAAAGGGAGGATTCAAGTATCTGGCCGGAGGTTTTCAGGTCCTGTTCAGGACCAGGCCGAAATTAAAAGAGTATAAAATCAATATTAATAATTATGACATTATTATATTCGGGTCTCCTGTTTGGGCAGGCAGCTATAGCCCTGCATTTAACACTTTTTTTTCCGATAATCAAATCAGCGGGAAAAAAATAGTCCTGTTTTCATGTTATTCAGGCAGTTCGGGCAGTACCATAAATAATTTTAAAAAAGCATTGATTAATAATAAGGTTATTGCCGAGAATTCATTTAAAGACCCTTACCTTAAGGAAACCAAGGGTAAGGATAATAAAAATAAAATAATTGATTGGGTAAAAAACATCGAAAGGAGTTTATTGATGAGCGATAGCAAGAAAAAAACAACAAAGGCAACAGCTAAGAAAAAAACGGCAGCAAAGAAGCCGGCCGCTAAAAAGCCAGCAGCAAAAAAACCGGCAGCAAAAAAACCGGCAGCTAAAAAGCCAGCTGCTAAAAAGCCGGCTGCCAAAAAAAAGTAAGCTAATATCTGAATGAAGAACCGCCGATAAATTCTCTTAATATAGAGGTTGAGGGCACATCCTTGGATTGAGTGGGAAGAAAATAACTTAAAAATCTCATCAGTCTGTGGGATACTGCAAATTCTTCATCATAAGGTTTAACTTGCATCAGGAGCGGCTCTGCGTATGGCCGTAAAATGGACAATTCGTAGTCCAGTGCGGAGTTAAAATAACCATCCGCATTGTTTTGGAAAGGGAAAATATAATCCTCTTCACCCCGCCGTACGCTGGGCCACATCTTGATTGTTTTTAATGCACTGTGTCCCCTGTATTTAAAATCCCTCACGATTCTTCTTATTATTCTGTTATCCGTTGTCGGAAGCCTGTTATTATTATCGATATTCATCTGGGTTAATACGGAAACATAAATTTTATATTTGCTTGATTTTGATACAGAGTAGGTAAGCTTTTCATTGAGGCAGTGAATTCCTTCAATTATTATTATATCGTTTTTGTTTATTGACATTTCTTCATCCGAAACGATGGACTTGCCCGTGATGAAATTATATACGGGAAGATTGATTTTTCCGCCGTTTAAAAGTTTTTTCAGGTGGTCGTTGAACAATTCGAGGTTTATTGCGTTGATTGATTCGTAATCCGGATTGCCGTTTTCGTCTTTAATCGTTTTGTCCCTGTCGACAAAATAGTTGTCGACAGATATTGTAACCGGATTTAATCCGAGTGCCTTCAATTGAATGTCGAATCTTTTGGAAAAAGTGGTTTTTCCCGATGATGACGGCCCGGCAATGCAGACAAGCCTTGTTTCATTTTTCCTTTTATAAACTTCGTTGGCGAGTGAAATTATCATTTTACTGTGAAGAGCTTCTTCTATTAATATGAGGTTGTTTAGCTGATTGTTAAGAATAATCTGGTTCAATCCGCCTACATTGTCTATGTTCAGGGTTTTGCCGATGCGTTTGTTTTTTTGGTATACTTCAAAAATTTTTTTCTGCTCTGTAAACGGCGCAGTTTCTTTTATGTTAAACCTTTTTGGGAACTGTAGAATGAACCCCGGCGGGTAATATATTAATTTGAAAACATTCAGTATTCCTGTTCTGTTTGCAAGGGGCAGATCGAACATCTCGAAAAAATCATCGCATTTGTAAATCGACAATTGCGGCATGTTCAACGTTGAGATGAGTCTGTATTTGTCTTCCCTGTTATTTTTTTTGAAATATTCAAGGGCGTCTACATAACTGATTTTTTCTCTTAATATTTCCTTGTCCGCCTTTATTTCTTCAATCATTTCATTTTCAATCAATTTCACATCATCTGCCGTTATTTCATCACCCTGTAGATCAAAATAATATCCGGGGCCCAATGAATGCCCTATGACCAGTTTTCTGCCGGGGAAGAGTTTACATATTGCTTTTTCAAGCAAAAATGAGAGCGTCCTTCGGTAGATTTCCATGCCGTCATTGTCTTTTATTGTAAGGAATTCAATGGTGCTGTTAACCTTGATTTTATATGAAAGTGAAGTCGTTTCATTGTTGACTCTTGCGGCTATTATTTCATTTTTATCAGGCAGTTCGTTTAAAAAAATACTTACCTTGCAGCCCGGATCAGCGGTTGTTTTTTTTTCCAGGCCATTTTTTATGTATACTTCGATTTTTTGTTCCATAATTTTATTATATCCTTTGCCTTAAATTTCATACCTTTCAATAATATCCTTTAACACTTCTGTGTTGGCTTCAGAAGGTTCGCATAAAGGCAGTCTGTAATAGGAATGGATGACTCCTTTTAAGGCAAGGATTTTTTTTACAGGGATAGGATTGGTTTCTATAAATAGTTTTTTGAATATTTCATCAAGTTCATAATGTTTTTTACGCATTGAAATATAATCTTCCATCAGGCCGAATTCAACGAATTCCACCATCTTTTCAGGGATGATATTGGAGGCAACGGAGATTACCCCGTGACCGCCGGCGCTCATGAGAGGAAGGGTAAGGGCATCATCCCCTGATAACACTGAAAATTCTTTAGGTACGTTTTTTATTACATCCATTATCTGCTGGATGGAACCCGAGGCTTCCTTTACCCCGATAATATTGGGGATATTTGACAATTCAACCAGCGTTGAAGTCTCAAGATTGACTCCGGTCCTTGATTGAATATTGTAAACAACCATCGGCAGGTCAACGGTCTCGGCAATTTTTTTAAAGTGATTGTACATTCCCTTTTGTGTGGGCTTGTTATAATAAGGCACGATCTGCAATGAATAATCCGCACCAGCTTCCTTTGCGTGTTTTGTCAAGAATATTGCCTCGTCTGTAGAATTCGATCCTGTGCCGGCAATGACTTCTATGCTGTCCTTGCAGAGAGAACATGCGAGTTCAATAACCCTGTTATGCTCTTCGTGGCTCAGGGTCGGTGATTCGCCTGTTGTACCGCATGGGACGATGCCGGAGACGCCGGCTTTTAACTGTCTTTCAACAAGCCTCCTGAATGATTCTTCATCAAATGAGCCGTCCTTTTTAAACGGGGTTATCAATGCAGTATAAACACCTTTAAGCATGCCGATGTCTCCTTAAATATAATTATTTTTAGTTTGGCTTTGATTCAAATAATAGAATCCATCATGTCATCTATTGAAAAAAGGCCCTTTTTGTTCTTTATCCATTCTGCCGCCATTACGGCTCCTGCGGCAAGTCCCTCTCTTGTGCGTACGGTATGTTTTAATTCGATTGTATCTGCCGGAGAATCAAACAGCACTACATGTGTGCCTGGGACAGAACCGCACCTGATTGAAGCAACGTGCATTTCATCCGGATTGATTTCCCTGTCAAGCTTGTCCTCAATTGTATTGTTTTTTGAATCCAGCTCTTCGAGCATGATGCCGGCAATCATCTTGGCCGTGCCTGAAGGACTGTCTTTTTTTTTGTTGTGGTGAATTTCATAGACAGCAGGATCATAATCCTTGAATTTGTTAAAAATACTTGCTGCATTCTTCACGAGCCTGAAAAAAATATTTACACCGAGTGAAAAATTGCCCGACCATATCAGCCCGATTTTGCCATTGACAAGGTTTTTGACCTCATCAAGCCTGTCGTACCATCCAGTTGTACCTATCACGGCATTTACGCCGCATTCTGCATATAATTTGATATTGTTCATTATGGTATCCGGGCTTGAAAAATCCGTGACGACATCTATGTTTTTCAATGAATCCGCACTAACTTCTTCAAAATCCGCACCCGGCATAAATTTATCAATAACGGCTCCGACATTGATTTTTTTTCCCCTGAGAATGCTCTCGATCTGTTTGCCCATCTTGCCGTAGCCGACAATTGCTACATTCATGAATAAAATCTCCTTCTTCTTTTATTTGACCATGCGAATTATACAATAATAATAAAAAAAAATGTAGAAATAATTTAAAAAAAATCACAATAATCAAATATGTGTTATAATGTTAGTAACATATAAAGCACGGTGGGTAAAAAAATGTCGGACTATTATCAATACAGGAATACGAGGCCAGGGTACAATATCGGCGTTGTGGAAATTCTGGTCATCATCAATGTAATAATGTTTATTCCGGTTTTAATTTTATTGTATGTAACGAGGAATGATCTGCTGTTGAAGTATGTAGAAGTCATGTCGTTAAATGTCAATATCCACAAATATTTTTCAATTGACAACGGGGCATACTGGCAGATATTGACAGCGATGTTCATGCATGGGGGCATTTCACATATATTCTTTAACATGTATGGTTTATATTTATTCGGCAAGCCTCTTGAGATGAGGATGGGAAGCCGGAAATTCCTGTTTTTTTATCTGGCAACGGGGGTACTGGCCAATATCGCTTCTGTAATATTTTTCAAATTTGCAACTGCCCAGCCTGTTTCATTAATAGGAGCGTCAGGAGCCATATTCGGCGTACTTCTCGGATTCGGCGCATTTTATCCTGAAGTAAGGCTGCTTTTGTTTTTCATTATTCCGATAAGGGTAAAATGGGCGGTACTGCTGTATGGCGGGATCGAGCTGTTTTCGGAAATATCAAGCAGGACGGACGGGATAGCCCACATAACCCATTTGTTCGGTTTTGTTTTTGCCTATCTGTATCTTTTGATATTTTTCAGGATAAATGCGATAAAAGAGATGTTTTTTACAAAACGAAATTATTACTGATCGCTTTTTAAAACCGCCTTCATTAGAATATCGGCTATATCATCAAATCCGTTTTCTTTTGCATATACTGCGGCAGTTTTTTTATTTATGTCTTCAATGGATGGGTCCGCCTTGTTTTTCAAGAGGTAGGTTACTATATCCGGTTTGTCCTGATATGCCGCATAAATAAGGGCCGTGCGTCCATTATCGTCTTTTTCATTTATATTTGACCCTTTGTCCACAAGATATTTTACCATGTTGATATTGCTGTAAAAGCAAGCCTCCATGAGATAGGTTATCCCGTAGGTATTTTTGCTGCTTAAATCATCCGTTTTACCGGCAATATATTTGAAAATTTCAAAATCGCCTCTCTGTATCGCCGCAGTCAGAGCCGTGTTCCCAAGCATGTCCCTGTCATTTACACTCATACCTTTATCAGCCAAATACCTGATAATGTCAATACTTGCGGTACCGCAAGCCGTCATTAAAAGACTATCGTTATGTTTGTCCTTGATTGAATAATCCGCACCTTTTTCAATCAGGTACTTCATTAAGTCGTAATTGCCTTTTAACAAACTTATCATCAACACCTGTTCTCCGTCCCTGTTTTTAACATTCAGGGCTGCTCCGTGAGCAACGAGGAATTCTGCAATTTTCATATTGCCGTGCCCGACTGCATAAAACAGGGCGGTTTCGCCGTTTTTGTTTTTTTGATTTACTCTTGCTCCGTGTTCAACCAGGAAATTTACCATGCTGTAATTATCATTATCGCACGCTGCCATTAAAGGCGTGATCCCCTCGCTGTCGGAATAATTTATTATGTTTTTTTCACCACTGGAAACAACCGAACTCAATTTGTTTATATTGCCGCTTTTAACCAGTTGAAAAATTTCGTCCTCTTTTAAAAGGGCACTAAGAAACGGGGCAACAGAGAATAACAATACGATGAAAATAATATATTTTTTTAACAACATTTATGTATCCTTGTCTTATGCTTAAGTTACATAATATATTATTTAAGGCAATAATTCAAGCGGGTTATCCGTTGAATTTTTTTAATTCTGCATTAACAAAATAATCAACCAGCAGCCTGTAAATTTTTTCAATTATTCCGGGATCAATGCCGTATTGTTCCGCCCAGCCCCTTCTCACTTCAAGCATTTTTTTTACCCTGTCTTCTGCTTTAACATCAGTAGTACTTTTTTTGAATGAAGCGGCTTTGTCTACATATCCCGCCCTCAATGAAATTGATTTTATTATATTCATGTCGATTTCATCTAT
>JBJKSS010000441.1:0-4770 GCA_046703745.1 Spirochaetota bacterium | reverse complement strand
TAACAGGGAACATTCGGCCTTTTGATTTCATCAAAACTGTAATTGGAAAACCCCGACATCATGGCATCACCGATCTGCATTTCCATCTTGTCAAGATCAATGCTTGATTTTGCCACCCTGGGCGGCGTGCCTGTCTTGAGCCTCCCTATATTGAAACCGAGTTTAGTCAGATTTTGGGAAAGTCCCAGGGCTGCCGGTTCGCCGATCCTGCCGCTTGAGGCGTTAAACTCTCCGATATGGATCTTGCCTTCCATGAAAGTCCCTGTGGTCAGGACAACGGCTTTTGCACTTATCCTGTTGCCTCTCTCGGTCAAAACGCCTGCAACTGACGATTTTTCAATGATAAAATCAGTTACGGTGTCCATGAATATGTCAAGGTTTTTCTGCCGTTCAAGGGTGAGCTTCATAAGGATATTGTAATCCAGTTTATCGGCCTGGGCTCTCATGGACTGAACTGCGGGCCCCTTTTTTGTGTTAAGCAGCCTGAACTGGATCATTGTCCTGTCAATGATTTCGCCCATTATTCCACCCAGTGCATCGACCTCTCTTACAATATGTCCCTTGGCAATGCCTCCTATGGAAGGGTTGCAGCTCATTCTGGCAATAGTATCTGGGTTTTGTGTTATTAAAACTGTCCTTAGCCCTTTTTTGGCTGCAATTGCGCAAGCCTCACATCCGGCATGTCCCCCGCCGATAACGATTATATCATAATCCCGTGTAATCAAGTGGTATTCCTTAAAAATTTTATTTTCCGACGCAAAAGCCGGAAAATATCCTGTCCAGTATATCTTCCGTGGTAACTTCCCCGGTTATTTCACCGAGCCTGTTTAATGCTTCCCTTAATTCAAAACCCGAGAGGTCAAGCAATCCTTTTTTAATATTGTCGACAGAATGATTCAGGCAGGACCTAGCATCCTCAATCAGCACCGCATGCCTTTCGTTCGTCATGACAGGATCATCGGTATCGGTTATATTATCATTAATCAGCATTCTTATGAATACATTATTGAAGTCATCAAGGCCCGTTTTTTTCAGGGCGCTTAAATTTACCTTCAAGACGAATTTGTCGATTGTTTTGAGGAATTCCGAGACATCTTTTTCCAGTGATTCAAGGGCTGAATCATCAATCAAATCTGTTTTATTAAGGACAAAAATAATTTTTTCATTATGAAGACCGGTTATGTTTTGCCTGTCTTCATCTGTCAAGCCGTTATTTGATGATATGACATATATGGCAACATCCGCATTTTTTGAAAGTTCCAGGGCCCTTGAGGCTCCTTCCTTTTCAATCGGGTCGTCCGTGTCCCTTAAACCTGCGGTGTCGTATATGCGAATGCCGTAACCGGAAATATTAATTACCCCGTCGAGATAATCCCTGGTTGTTCCATGGATGTCGGAAACTATTGCCTTGTCTTCATTCAAAAGAAGGTTGAAAAGGGTTGATTTGCCGGAATTGGTTTTGCCAAGTATCACCGCCTTGATGCCTTCACGGAAATACCTGCCGCGTTTGAACCCTTTCATCAGGTTTTCAAGATTTTCATCAACGAGTTTGATTTTTGACAAAATATTTTCCATGTCAATGCTTAAATCTTCTTCAGGATAATCGATGTTGACTTCAATTTCGGCTATTATATCTGTCAATAATTTTTTTAATGCATTTATTTCATCGGATAATTTTCCATTAAGCTGCCTTGCGGCTATTAATGCGGATTTATTTGTAGATGAATTAACGAGATCCATGATTGCTTCGGCTTCGGCAAGATCAATTTTCCCGTTGAGGAATGCCCTTTTGCTGAATTCTCCGGGTTCTGCAGGTCTTGCACCATTTTTAACAAGTATTTTCAGTATCATTGCTACAGTAACCTCGCTGCCGTGGCAGTTTATCTCAAAGGATTCTTCACCGGTAAAGCCGCTGTTTTCTCTGAAAGTCAATACCAATACGTTGTCTATGGCATCATTATTATCAATTATAGTGCCATGATAAATTTTGTGAGAGGTTATGTTTTTAACGGGTACTGCGGGTCTGAATATATTTAATAAAATTTTCCAGGAATTTCTTCCGCTTACCCTTATAACTGAAATCGCCGATGCGCCGGGAGGAGTGGCTCTGGCACATATTATATCTTCAAAATAGTGCTTCTCTGACATTATTGGACTCAAAAAAAATTATAATCTTTGACTTTAGTTATAGCATTTATTATAAAATAGATACAGATTATTAAATAGATTTTTCAATTTGTATAATTTATAGAAAGTATTTTACAAAAAATATAAACTTTAAAATTTATTAATAATCTTGACAACAAGGTAAAAAAAGGCGATATGTAAATTATATATAAAATATTTTATTATTTCATCTTAGAGTTGATTATTTTTTATAAAATAAATATAATAAAAATGTATTAAAATATTCTTGCAAATTATATGAAGATTTTTTAAAATGATTAAAAAAGGTAATGAATATAAAAAGAAAGTTGATTCTTCAACTAGGGCTCAACTTATAAGAAAGGGTAATGAATTTTTTTCAACCGGTTCAATTTTACAGGCAGAGAAAATATTCATAACTATTGATTATAAGGACGGGCTTGTTAGGTTAGGGGATTATTATTTAAAAAATAAAGATATTTATAAAAGTGCAAGAATGTATTTTTTATCCGAAAATCAATCAAAAATTAATGCTTTTTGTAAAAAAGCCGCTCTTATAATTGAAAAATTTCTAAATGAAGATAAAGTTGAAAAACAGATTGATTCACAAAAAGAATCAGAAAAATATGAAAAAATATTTATTAATAAAAAAAAGACTAATTAAGGATGAGTTATTATGGATAATAAGGAATATTCAACGTTTAATGATAATATCATGAATGATCTGGCAGAAAAGAATAATACAGATGCAAAGGAAAATAAGGAAAATTCCATTTTAAATACAATTTCGCAGGAAGGATATGAATTTTTAAAGAACAATCAGATTGAAAAGGCTAAACAGAAATTCGTCGAGCTTCTTGAAATTGACCCTAAAAATCCATATGGCCTTGTCGGCCTGGGTGATGTTGCCAGGAAGGAAAATGACAGCAACACTGCTATTGAGTATTATTCCAAATGCCTTGAATATCATCATGAAAACAAATATGCAACCATAGGTCTTGCGGATGCATACAGGGATCTGGGGATGTTTAAAAAGGCCATACAACTTTGGGAACATTTTCTAGCATTGTACGATGCCGATATTCCAATACTTACAAGATTGGCCGATGCTTACCGCAAGATCGGGGATTATGATAATTCCAAAAAATTTTATCTCAAGGTTTTTGATATTGATCCAAATAATACCTATGCTTTGGCCGGCATCGGTTACCTTTTTTTTGACAAAAAATATTATGATCTGGCCCTGCAATACTGGCTGAGAATGCTTCAGATCGAGCCGGACAATATCAAGATATTGACCAATATCGGAAACTGTCACAGGAAGAAAAAAACTTTCGAGGATGGCATCCCGTTTTTTGAAAAGGCTCTTCAATTGAATAATGATAATTTTTATGCACTTTACGGTCTTGCAGACTGTTACAGGGGACTGATGAGGCACGATGAGAGTAAGTCCTTATGGCAGAAGCTGCTTGAGCTCAGCCCCGATAACAAGGTAATCATGACAAGGCTCGCCGATGCTTTGAGGAGTATAGGTAACCTGGATGATGCCGAGAAATTTTATAAAAAGGCATTGAACATTGATTACGATTATTATGCGGCTCTTGGCCTTGCACTGATTAATAAGCAGAGGCAAAATTATAAAAAGGCGATCGAATCCCTGTCCAGAATGTATGATATGGATAAAACAAATGCAAGACTCGTTTATGAACTGGCTGATTGTTATAAAATGAACAGGGAATATGACAAGGGAATGACCATTTTGAAAAGATACATAGAATCCGGTTATTCAAATAACATGGTTACCGAATTATATGAAGATTTCAGAAAGATACTTGACCAATAGTATAAATTGAAAGAAACGATATTATCAATAATTACTGACCCTGATTTTGATCATTCTTCAATCTTTGACAAGTCTTACAGATTGCATCAGATAATTGATTTTGTTTTTAAAAGAAATATTTTTGAATTCTCAAAAATGACCAGTTTGCCGGTTGATGTCAGGCTAAGGCTCGATGAAGTATATCAAGTGCTTGATTTGACTGAAATTAATCGAAAAACATCAGCGGACAACACCGAAAAATATTTATTCGGTTCATCCGGCGGTGTGTATTTTGAAAGCGTCATTTTAAGGGACATCAATGACAGGATCACATTCTGCATTTCAACCCAGTCCGGCTGCAGGATGAATTGCAGTTTTTGCGCTACCGGTAAAATGGGTTTTATAAGGAATTTGGATTACACCGAGATTGTTTCACAGGTGCTTTATCTTCATTCAAACGCAGGCAAAAGTTTTAATGTTGTCTTCATGGGCATGGGTGAGCCGCTTGATAATTTTGATAACCTTGTAAAATCCATCGGCATATTGACGGATAAAAAATTTTTCGGTCTTTCCCCCTCCAGGATTACTGTATCAACATGCGGCATTGCGGATAAAATAATCCCGCTGCTCGGATCGTACCCCGGGATAAACATGGCTGTCTCGATCAATTCCATGATCCAGGTCAAACGTGAAAGGATCATGCCCGTTGCACGCAAGTATAAATTGAACGAACTGTTTGGGGTTATGGAAGCTGCGGTTGAGAAGTTCAAAAACAGGATCACTCTTGAATACGTCCTGATTAA
>JBJKSS010000440.1:0-10596 GCA_046703745.1 Spirochaetota bacterium | reverse complement strand
AGCTCGTTTCAAGAAATGGCTCGGATATTTCGCCGGAAAACGCGGCAAAACGGAAAAGGATATAAAACTCTTCGGAGAGGTGAGGCCCGAGATGCTGGACGATGAGGATTTGAACCTCATGATGAGGGCCGGCTTCCATGACATCGAGTTTGGCGTGCAGAGCCTTAAACGGGAAGTAATCGAAAGTTATGGAAGGACTTCCGGGCATTATGACCCGATACTCCTGTCACTCAAACTCATCGGCAAAGGATTCAACCCCATAATCGATTTCATAATAGGATTGCCCGGTGATACGGAGAATGATCTTTACGAGACGATCGGCATCCTTGAGAAAAACGGGCTCCTTGCTTATTCCAGTTTTTACCATCTTCAGGTTTTGCCGGGGACAGAGCTTAGTAAATCGGCGGGGAATAAAAAAATAATCCATGATGATAAGCCACCGTATTTCATAACTGAAAGTCCGACGATCGATTTTGATTCGGTAAAAAGGATATACGGTTATCTTGAGTCCGAAAAATCACACTCCTATTATGAAAGATTGTCCGTAAATGACGCCGATCGATTTTATGTTTTGAATACCCGTGATGCATTCAAAAGGCTCGAAAACACGCGGTTTTACCAGACCGGCTCGATTTTTTTTGAGAATGATTATGATGCTGAAGAATTAATCGGGTTGTTCGGCAGGCTCTTCGGCGGCTCTCCTGAAATTTTCCATGTTCATTACTTTGCTGCGAATTCCCAAAAACCGGCTCAAATTCTTACTAAGCTCAAGGCGTTATTCTCAAGAAAAAAAAATTACTATGACAGGTACAGGCAGAGCATTAATTATTCGGGGACAGACCTTTTTTCAAAACAGATCGAGGTTTTGATAAGAGCAGGGCTGGATACCGGGCTTTTTTATCATTTTCATAGTCTGGGGTTTGAAACAGCATTCATCGCGCCGGACAAGGAGCCTGATCCTGCCGTGCTGGCCGAAGTTCTTTCGATTTGTGAAAGGGAAAATACTTATCTGTATACTGCGGCGGATTCAAATTTAAGCGGAGATTTTGTCAGGAGGCTCCCGGCTAAAATTTAAAATTTTGCCCGGCTGTTGTTAATTCAATATTTTATTTAATAACTCGATTTTGTTCTTGACTTTCAATTTCTTAAAAAGAAGTTCGACATGTTTTTTCACTGTCTTTAATGATATTCCCAAATTCTGGGCAATTTCCTTGTATTCCAATCCTTCTTTAATGAGGTTGATTATTTCAATTTGCCTGCCGGTCAATTGATATTCATTGAGCCTGCCGGTTAATTTATCTCCCGCATTTGCTGTTTTTCCCAGCAGTTCATCCTGGATGATTTTTGTTACCTTTTTTAAATCCTTTGTTCTTCTTTTTTCCGAATAATCCAGTATTGTTCTGATTTTCGCCTTTAATTCTACCGTTGAAAACGGTTTGACGATATAATCTACGGCTCCTTCACCAAGTCCTTGAAGTTTTTCCTTGTCCTGCCTTATGGCTGTGAGGAATATAAAGGGTATGCCCTGAAATTTTTCTTCACTGCTTATTTTATTCAAAAAAGTATGGCCGTCCATTTCATCCATCATTATGTCGGATATAATCAAATCCGGTTCGGTTATCGAAGCAAGTTTGTTGACTGCCTGTAAGCCGTTCATGGCCAGATAAACATTGTATTCTCCGTCAAGTTCATCCCTTAGATACGACAGCAGCTCCCTGTTGTCTTCAACAATTAAAATGCTTTTTTTAATTTTATCATAAACAGAATCTTTTATTTTCTTATCGGCATTTGGAGCTCCACCGGCAGATAACTTTTTTGTTTCAACATGCACGGCAGATTTTTTTGAAGGCTTCCCGCCGGTCCTTAAATATACACTGAAAACCGACCCTTCATTAAGGGTACTTTGAACATCTATCCTGCCGTTTAATGATTCGATTATTTTTTTTGTAATATAGAGGCCCATGCCGATTCCCTGGATGTTTGCCTTGTTCCGTGATATCTGGTGATACGGCTTGAATATATTGTCCAGCTCTTCATTCTCTATACCGATGCCTGTGTCCCGGACAATGAATGTGATTAATTCATCATTCATGGACAGGCTGACTTCGACCTCTCCGCCTTCTGATGTAAATTTGATTGCATTTGAAACAAGATTATTTATGATCCTGTCTATCGCATAAGGATCGGCTTTGACCAGTATACCGTCCATGATACGGGATTTTAAGCTGATGTTATCCAATGCAGCAGTTGTTTCGAATAACGAGAGTTTTTCCTTCAATGTATCACTGAAATCTGTCGTGGACTCGTGGTCATAGACGGGAATGCCTTTTTCAATCTTCTGGACATCCAGAAAATTAATCATGTCCGATGTGAGTTTATTAATGCTGTTCTCGATTATTTCCAGCTTTGGGTCATTACCGGCTTCCTTTATATAGCTTTCAAGATAATTTTTTATAATCGTCAACGGTGTTTTTGTTTCATGTGCCAGGTTTATGAAATAGTTTGTCCTTTGCTCATTTGCTTCCCTGATTTGCCTGGTACGCTCTTCTACCTTCAATTCGAGACCGTTTTTTAACTCGACCAGTTCCCTGTATTCCCTGTTGAATTTGGAGGCTATGATATTGGATAAAATCAACACCGAGAAACCGATGATAAATGAACTGCCAAGATACATCGATGTGCCTGTAGTTATCAGCATTATTTTTTCGATATACGAATATATTATTATAAACAGTATGATTATTGAAATATTCCTGGGGAGGCTCTGTCTGTAGAGCTTGCTTTTTACAAGATAAACGATAACATTCACAAATATGATGGATATGCAGATGCCGGTTGCTATCATGGCATAGGGAAATGTATGTTTTTCATACCATATAAAGCTGTAAAACGGACTGAAAGCAGTGAAAATCAGGGCCAGAATATTGAATAAGGATGCTATGTTGAATGGATGAATATATACGGGAGTCATATTGAAAATGTGAAATATGAATCTTGAGAATGAAAACAGCATTACCACAACTATTGCCATTTCCAAAAATGGCTGTATATTTTTATAAAAATCAATTGTAAAAAGGGTGCTTTTATATATAAATGAATTTATTAATACGAAAAAAAAAACATGAAACCGAGAACAATGAAAAAAACAGTGTAAACTTCTCTTCCCTGTCTGTCCTTCGGGTTAAAAACAATATGAAATAATTGATTGAAAGTACAAGATAAATAGTCATTGTGAAAACATCTTCAATATCGTTTATTGATTGTTCGATGTTCATTGTAAATTCCAATTTGTGTCGGATTATTTTTTACTTCTACCCGTGATCATATCAGGATTTAACTATCTGATTGAACGACAATATGATAAATCTCCAAAAAATGCAATATTTTTCTTTTAAAATTATTAAGTACAAAGCCCTAATTTGTCTTAGGCCGAAAATCGTAATATCATTTTTTTGGATTTTATTTTATTTAGGATATAAACTTATAGGCACAAGCTTGTAGGTCTAAATTTGATGCTAATTGGGTTTGTTTTCCAAAACAATGGGTATTATTAAGGGGGTGAGGTTATAATGATTGTATTGGGCAGTATTATAATCGGCATATTTATAATGTTGTTTTTCATTAATTTTTATATTTTCTTATGCAGGAAATTTGACAGAATTTATCTGTCGTTTGCCCTGTATTTTTTAAGCATATCCAATTTGTTTTTCATCAAATGGCTGTACCCGGGGCTCACAATATTTGATTCCAGGCTCGATTTTGCCTTGTTTTCAACATCATGTTATCTGACAGTATGCAGTATACTGTTCATGATTTGCAGTTTTTTAAAAATTAAAAATCACGGATTGCTGGTTCTATACACCACCTGTTCCGTTATACTGGGTATTTGTCTTGCTGCTGCACTGTATTTATACTATTATCTGCATGTTGACCTGTTTTATCAGGTCTTTATTATCCCTGCTTCCTGTTTTGCCCTTATTCCAGTGGCACATTTTATAAAAATCATTTTTATAAACAAGTCGCTAAAGGGAAGGATTTATCAAATGATTTTTTTCAGCTTTATCATGGTTTTTGCAGGGGCGTTATTCGAATCATTCATGCTGATTCAAAACAGCATTTATGTTATTTTGATAAAATCCGTTTTTTTTATTTCGAGTTCTGTGCTGTTCATGTTCGCATTGGTAGATCAGTTTAATAAGGAATTTTATAAAGTGAATCCCGTTACGGATTTTGTTCTGAAAGAATATAATTTGTCTGAAAGAGAAAGGGAAGTGGTAGAATTATTGGGTGACGGATCAAGTTATAACGAGATTGCCCAAAGACTTACCATCTCGGCCAAGACCGTTGAAACCCATGTTTACAGTATTTACAGGAAAACAGGCTCAAAAAACCGGCTGCAATTGCTGTCTGTTGTTGGCATTAATAACTAGCCGCATCCGGATAAATTTTATTTTAAAAATTTTTGGCATGTAAATTTACCCGGGGTGAGTAGCCGGTCGTAATGATTTCACATTTCTGACATTTTTGAGAATCTGCTGGAATAAATATTATAGAGAATAAGACTGTAAAATGTATATCAGAAAAACCCTTGATTCGCTGCTTTCTGAAAAAGACACGATTGGGTGAGGTAACGGTCTTCCTTCAATTTTGCCAGAATTAATATATTTTTTAAAATATGATTTGAATTTTTATTTTAGAAAACTATACTTAATATAAATAATTAATATTAGATTCTCTGGAGTAACGGATATTTGAAATGATTTTACATGGCATATTGGTTGGAATATTGTCATTTTTGGGAACAATCAATTTTTTCATATTTATAGGCAGGAATAATGACAAAAATTATCTGTCATACACGCTTTACTATTTTGGCCTGTCCGGGATGATTGCCGCAAAATGGCTCTACCAGAATTCGTCGTTTTTCAATCCCGCGGTTTATTTTGTGCTGTATCCTTTTATGTGTTATTTTATAGCCGGCAGCATCCTCTATCTGGTCTGCATTGTGTTTTCAGTGAGGAATACCAAACTGCTGTTTTTATATATTTCATATTTTATCCTGCTGGGGATCAGCCTGGTGATAACTTATGCGGTTTATTTTTATCTGAAAACAGATATATTGTTTCAATCATTCATAATTCCCATTTCATTCTATGCCTTATTTCCTGTAATTCATCTGGCTTATGCTGTCTTTATCAGTAAAAAATTCAATGAAAGAAGATATTATCTGATTTTTGTTAGTATTTTGATAATTGTCACTAGATGTCTTGCCTCGCCGATATTAATTTTTCAAAATAAATATTTCCAGGGCATTATAAATTTTATATTCTACCTGACGAGCTCTTTGTTGTTTACCTTTGGGATCATTGATCAGCTCAACGTACAATCAAAAAATGACAACAACACGATTCCTGATTCATTCATAAAAAAACACAATAAATCAGCAACGGAAAAGGATATTATCAGCCTTTTGAAACAGGGTCTTAGCTACAATGAAATTGCAAACCTGCTTTTCATTTCTGGAAAAACAGTTGAAACCCATGTTTACAATATCTACAGGAAGACCGGAGTAAAAAGCCGGCTGGAATTATTCAAAACTTTAAATTCCAAAGACTAAAAAATTTTTTTCCACAAAAATTTTTATTAATAACCGATCACCTTATTTATTCAAAAAAAAATACGAATTTAAGGGAATTCCTGTATGCAAATCAGGGTTTTCCTGTATTGATAAATGATGATTTTGATGTATTAATATTGCAAAAATATTCAATGCCGACTCCGATGAGATCAAGCCGGAATCAGATGCCGTGCTGGATGAAATGGCGATGGTTCTGTCAAAAAAACCGGGTATTTGCATTGAAATACGCGGATTTACCAATAATGTAAATGATCCGAAATCCGAACTTGAGATTTCAACCAAGAGGGCTGAAGTTGTCATGAACTATCTGGTGAAAAAAGGAATCGACCCGGAAAGGATGAGGACCAATTCCGGTAAAAGCATAGTTGAAACAAACAGAAGGGTTGAAATCAAAATAGTAAATCGTGATTCTTTTTAACTAATTTTATAGCGGATTTAAGAGAGGAAAATCAGGATGATGAATAACCCGAAAACATTAATCTCATTATTGGAAAATCTGAAGGATTGTGAAAACAGAGGCGTAACTTTCATTCTGGACAACAAGAACAATAAAAGATTATCTTACAAGGAATTAAGGTTAAAAGCCAAATCATTGGCATGCACGCTGACAGCCAGGGGTTTGAAACAGGGTGATGAGCTTGTTTTTCAAACCGATGATAATTACCAGTTTGTCCTTTTGTTCTGGGCATGTATCTATTCAGGAATAATCCCCGTGCCGGTAACCGTAGGCAATATCGAAGATCACAGGAAAAAAGTTTTTAAAATTGTCAAACAGCTTAATAATCCCCGTATTGCAATACAATCGATGGGCAATGCAAAATTTTGTCTGGATAAAAAAAATGATGCCGGCATATCATTGCCCAGATCAGTTGAAATAATTCCCATAGATGATTTGATTAAAGGAATCGAATCAGGCGAAGATTTTGATTTTTCCTTATTTGGGCCGTCGGATGTTAACGAAGACTCTGTCGCATATATTCAGTTTACTTCGGGGACAACGGCGGATTCCAAAGGCGCAGCATTGACACATAAAAATCTTTTGACGAATCTTGAAGGTATCAAGGCATCAGCCAATCTTGATGAACGTGATGTATTTTTAAGCTGGACACCGTTGACCCATGACCTTGGATTGTTCGGGCATCACCTGGAGCCAATTTATTGCAGGGTTGACCAGTACTTGATGCCTGCATCACTGTTTATCCGAAGGCCGTTATTATGGATGGAAAAGATAAATGAATACCGCGCAACCATAACTTCCGCTCCCAATTTCGGGTACAAATATTTTCTTAATTTATTCCATCCCGAAAAGGCAAATAACTGGGATTTGTCATCAATACGGCTTGTTTTCAACGGAGGTGAACCAATAATAACTGCAATAAGCAAAAAATTCGTTGATGTTCTTCTGCCTTTCGGGTTAAATCCCAATTCGATGTTTACTGTTTACGGATTGGCAGAAGCCTGTCTTGCAGTTGCTTTTCCGGAAGTAAACAGGGAAGTTTCAATTGTATACGTCAACCGGCACAATCTGAAAATTGGGAACAAACTGGAATATCTTGAGCCCGATGCCCCTGACAGCACAGGTTTTGTAGTTGAAGGTAAGGCGGTTAAAGGATGTTTTATACGCATAACGGACGGCAATGGCAAAATCTGTGAAGAAGATATCAATGGTCATATCGAGATCAGTGGTGATAATGTGACTTCATTGTATTACAATAATCCGGAAGCGACAAAAAAACTGATCGGCCCTGACGGCTGGCTTAAAACCGGTGATACGGGATTTTTCCACAACGGCAGACTTGTTGTAACCGGCCGCGTTTCCGATATAATAAACGTTGACGGGAACAGCTATTATGCTCATGATCTGGAAAGAATTAATTCTGAATTTTGCGGGATTGAGTTAAACCGGATTTTAATTACAGGCATATCAAATGGAAACAAGGAAAAAGATACAATTGTAGCGTTTATTCACAATAAAGGGAACAATTATGATGAATTCGCATCTCTCGCTGATTCAATAAAAAATCAAACAAGACGAATGATCGGGATAAATTTGGAACATGTAATCCCTGTTGATTCTATACCCCGCACAACCAGCGGCAAACTGCAGCGTCACAAGCTGCAAAAAAAATTTCTTGAGGGCGAATTTGAAGAAGAGATGTCAACTGTTTTGAATTCGAAATGCATTATTGATTCAAATGCAGGATGAAAACAAAATTATTATTGGTAATACTCAAAATTATTTTCATCCATGCCGTTTGCCATGCGGGCGTCATAACTGAAAAAATCACACTTCCTGACGGGACAAAAATCAGTGCTGAATCCGGGCCGGATAGGTGGGATAACGGGAACATAAAATCCTGCAGATTGTTTCCGGCAGTTTATATAAATATATCACAAAACAGGATAAAAGCCGATGAAATTAATTTTTTTGAAAATGGCCGTATTGAATCCGTCAGGCTGGATGCGGCTCAAACGATTAATACTCCCGCAGGCGACTTTGATTTCGGTGTTTCAAATTCTTCCGATGCCGGCTGGTGGAACCGGATTTGGTTTTATGAAAGCGGAAAATTTAAAAGCGGCAACTTAAAGAAGCCTCAATCGATAAAAATATTAAATAATAAATTGATTATCAAGGATTTGATATCTTTTTATGAAAATGGAACGATTAAATCCGTACAACTGGATAATTCCCAATGCATTAACACTCCTGCGGGCATAATGAAATTCGGATGTCATGATTCGGCAGAATTAAATACATTGTGGTTTCATGAAAACGGTACATTAAAATGCGGCAATTTATCAGAAACCCGGGCAATCCGGACGTATATAGGGAACCTGAATTTGAAAAACGAAATAAGCTTTTATGATAATGGAACAATTAATACATGCACCTTGGACAGGCCGCAAGTTGTTGATATTTTTGCAGATAAATCAGTCGAAGCGGCTTTATCGGGAGCCGCTGCTTCATTCGCAGAAAATGGAAAATTAAAAGTCAGCGGCACTTTGCAATTTTATGAAAACGGGAAACTGAAAATATACTGGCTGGGGGAAAACAAAATTTTTAAAGGAAAAGTTTACGGGAACATATTTTTGATGTTTTCAAATAATGGGAACCTGCTGGGGAAGTGTGAATGGGATTACCAGACACAGGAATGGATTTTGATTGAATAGAAAAAACAGAAAGTTTGTCAAGAAAATGAAGAATGCCAATAACTAAATGTTTATAATTTTTTAAAATTCAGGGTTTTCCTGTATTGAGATTTAAAAAAATAATGCTTATAAATCCGTAAATAACAATTTTATAGGAGAATAAAATCAATGAAAAAATCAATCCTTTTATGGTTAAACATAGTTTTGGCCGTTATCATGGTAACTGCGGTTGTTTCCTGTTCCAATCCTGTGGGAAAAATCAGCAGTAAAAAGAAGAAAAAAACAAGTGCAGTTACGGGTAACAATACGTACAAGTATGACATTGCAACCGAAAAAGGCCTGATCGCAACAATCAATGACAGGCAAGAGTATGACAGGATTGTAAGTGAAACCACTCAAAGCCCGGCAGGCACGAATGCAATGAACAAATCTGTTATGGCAGCGGGCAGCTTACTCGGGGATGTGGACAGCAGTGGCAGAGTTGATATTATTGATGCATTGCTGGTTGCCAGATATGTAACAGGCGATATCCCAGCCAATTTTAATTCAAGTGTTGCGGATGTTGATGGCAATGGTGCAATTGATATAAATGATGCACTGTTGATTAGCCGATACGCGGCAGAATTGATAACCAGCTTTCCGAATAATGCATTAAACAACGTGATAATATCAAACACCGGAGGATATTATCCTTCCATAGCCTATGATGATTATGACAAACAATTTGGAATAATATACAGGACAGGCCCGAACTTAAACGATAATACTAATTATATAAATTTTGTCAGGATTAATTCAAATGGACAAAAAATAGGCGACCCTGTAACAATTGCAGAAGGGACTGAAATAAAAGACTTGTCAATAAAATGGTTTAAAAACATGTACGCTGCAGTCTGGACCGGTACTCAAGATGGGAACAGGGAGGTCTATTTTACAATGCTTAATGCTGATGGCACTAAAACACTTTCATCTGGAGACAATATCAGAGTGACTAATGATGCAGGTGAGTCATCAAGTCCATCGATTGCATGGGATGACACAAATAATCAATTTGGCATAGCCTGGCAGGATCACAGAAATAGCAACTATGACATATATTTTACCAGAATTAATTCATTTGGTGTTTTAACCGGAGGAGAATTAAAATTGACTCCAGGTGATAATTATTATTGGTACCCTGATCTTGTCTGGAATGGAAAGAAATTTTGTGTTGCTTTTACTTATGGATCAAGCCTTTGCAACGGAAATATTGTCAATATCAGTCCTGATGGTATAGTTACACCAATGAGCGATTCAATACTTGATGGAGAAATGGATGATGTACAAAGAATGGCTTTCGTTTGGACTGGAAGTGCATATTCTTATGCCTATTACTGTGAGCTTGGAACTGGCACTTATATGATTTTTTTTGGCAGTGTTAATGAAAATAAAAATATTTTAATCAGCAGCAAAAGAATCGATAATTCCAACAATAACTGTTTTAATCCCCAACTGATCTGGACTGGAAATGATTACGGCATAATGTGGCACGATCAAAGAAATTTCAATCAATCCTTATATTATTCAAATATTGATTCAAAAGGTGTTATAATAACTTCTAATGTGTGTATAACTACTAATGAGGATAAATATAATATCGATCATAATTTTTCATTTGCATGGTCCGGCAGTAATTTTGGAGTAGTATGGTGTGATGATAGATCAGGAAGGAATGAAGTATATTTTACTCAAATAAATAAATATGGCTTAAGACAATAATTTATTATTTTTAAGAAACTTTTTAGATTGCAGTATCTTTGATCCTGCAA
>JBJKSS010000439.1:0-4812 GCA_046703745.1 Spirochaetota bacterium | reverse complement strand
GTCTTCATGACCGCTGCCGGAATTTACGTCGCAAATTTGCGACGTAAATTCCGGCAGCGGTCAAGTAGACTTATCCGAATACCCGGCTGCAAACAGCACAGTCTGCATTACGGCTGATTATGATTTTAACCAACTGCCCGCAGATTTTTCAGAATCAAAAAAAATAATAAATGAAAATTTTGAAAAAAAATTCATCATGTATCATTTGGGATTGAACGGCTGGAATATTTCAAAAACCGCCGAAGCAACGGGAATATTCAGGCAGCACCTTCATGCAAAGATTAAAAAGTACGGCATCAAAAAGGGCGATTGAATCTGTATAAATTTCTGATTTGTAATATAAAACAACTTCTCCATACAATCACACACAACTCTCAATATTAAGCATTCACAAAATTCTGCCGGTCATTACGTACTTTTATCCGTAATTTTCAAAATTATTCCCTTTGACAGCCCGGATAATTCCCAATTTTACGATTAATAATTCAAAACAGCGCAAATTCATACCAGGAGTAATTTTGCAACATTGTGGAAAAAAGTCAGTATTTTGAAGAAAGTGCTTATTTATATTAAAAAATAATTAATTTTTAATATTGAAAAAAGGAGAAAGTAAAATGAAGAAAAAAATAATCTGCCTGTTTTTATTAACCGGTTTTTCAGCCGGAATCTTTGCAATCGACGGATTTTTCCTGGGATTTTCAAACGGCATCCTGCTCAAGGTGGATATTGCCAGCGCATTCATGTCCAAGAGGGTGGTCGATCCGCAAAAACACGAATGGAACAGCATCAACACGGGTATAGGAGAATACGGCGTTGCGAATCCTCACGGATTTCCCAGGGTACTTGAGTCAAAGGTTGCGCCTTATGGAGAGTTGATCTTCAACTGGGGATACAAATTCCCCAAGCTGTTCACGCTGGGCTTCGGCTTTTTACTCTCGAGTTTTGTCATGCCGTCTCTGATGTTCAATTTCAAATTCTCATTCCTCCAGGACAAGCAGCTCCAGCCGTATATAAATGCCGGGGTTTACACCGGACTGTTTGACGGCTTTCCCATCGGCTTGACCTTGAGCGCGGGATTCGACCTTTATTTCGACAAAAGTTTCTACATGTTCTTTGAGTCCAGGCTCGGCTCTGAGATTTTCGTTTCCAAATATTATGATGACGGCAATAACGGCAACCCGATCTGGCACTGGGATTCTACTTATGCTTATGGCGAATTCGGACTGTACATAGGCCTGGCGTATGTTTTCAAAAACAAGTACACGGATGAAAACGGGAAATGGATAGGCAAAAAACAGACAACTGTTAAATAAAAATGCCCGTTTGATAAATTTTCAAGTCCGCGGATCGGGAACACTTTTGAGCTTGATTCTGGGAAAAAAATAAATAATATTAATTTCCCTTGAATTTAGAATCAATTTAATTTATATTTTAATCAATCAAGTTCACAGGTTGTTAATATGCCGTACAGTATACTGCTTGTCGATGATAACAAGGCGTTCAGGGAAGAATTCCGCGACTGCTTTTACGAATACAGGATAATAGAAGCATCGAATGGCGAGGAAGCCCTGGATATTCTAAACAAGCCGAATGTCATCGATCTCGTTATCCTCGATGTCAAAATGCCGGGCATGAGTGGCACAAAAATACTCAAAAAGATGAAGGAACCAAATCCCGATCTTCTGATTATAATCCAGACCGGGTACAGCACAAAGGATGTCATCATCGAGTCCCTCAAGGGGCACGCGGATGATTATCTTGAAAAGCCTATCAATATCGAAAAAACCAGGGAAACCATCAAAAATCTCCTTAATGCCAAGGAAAAGGGCGGCGAGAAGAGCCTGGAAAATATCGATAACAAGCTCGAATATGTCAAAAATTTCATCCAGAGGAATTATGATAAAAAAATCTCGCTGGAAGATGTGGCAGAGGAAGTTTTTTTGAGCCCCAAATATTTGAGCCGGATATTCAAGGAGAATACAGGCACGGGTTTTAATGAATACAAGCTTGAGATAAAGATCAGCAAGGCAAAAGAGATGCTGACCAGCAAAAACTTCGATATAAACCAGATTTCCGAAAGGCTCGGCTACCAAAATGCCGAATCATTCATTAAAATATTCAAGAAAAACACCGGGCTTACCCCGACCGAATATTCCAAACAAAAAAATGCTTAAAGTCTAAAAACCGGTCGTTAAAAAGCTATCCGGCAGCCAAGAATGCAATTTGTCTTTATTATGGTAGAATAAAGTCAAAAAAAAGTAGAATAACCCTCTGTATTTCTTCCTGTTATTTTTTAATAATTAATTTATTACGGTGATTGCCGTAATTATGCTGCTATTGATCATTTCATTGCAGGCGTAAAAATTAAAATTATCGTGAGTAAAGCTACTTTAATTTACTTATTGAAGAATGAATTATGGGCAAAAAGAATATTACGGTCATAGATGATGACAAGGAACTGCTCGAGGAAATAAACGAGGTTCTTGTACTTAACGGCTACAACACTGCGGTATTTTCCGACAGTAATTCGGGTCTGGACAATGTATTTTATACGCTGCCTGATCTGGTTCTTCTCGACATCAAGATGAACGGCAAAAGCGGATTTGAGGTCATCAATGAATTGAGGCAGAATGAAAGAACCTCAAAAATTCCGGTAATAGCGATAAGCGGATACTTTAACGGCGACAAGCTCCAGGATTTAATCGACGAATTCGGGTTTACCAAGTGCCTGATAAAACCGTTGAACCCGGATATTATTCTCAAAGAAATTAAAAAAATCCTGAAACAGTGAATGCCGTTTAACGGCATAATAACCAGGTTTAATTCATAATAAACAATAAATTATTTGCAATTCCCGTAAAAAAATATATCATTATACAAGAGGAGTAGAATTTAGAAAAAATGTTTGATTATTTGCTGACTACACAGCTTGATGATTTTTTCAACACGGTAAAAAACAGTCTGTTTTATGCCAATCTTAATTTTTTAATATCCGCAATAATCATATCGGTTTTCATGGTGGTGCTGATCATCATACTGATCAATGTGGTTTACAAAAATAAAAAGCTTACGACGCTGTTCATGAGGGAAAGATACGTAAATCTCATCAAAAAACTCGAATTGACCGCCGATGAGAGGAGAATAATCGAAAGGCTCGCAGTTTATCTTAAGGACAAGGACAGGAAATACCAGCTTTTAATAAATCCGAATGTTTTTTATTCGTGCCTTGATTCGTTGATGAATGAAGACGAGATAAGCGAATCCACGATTGAACCCGTAGTCATCAAACTGGGCTTTAACAATTTTTCTCCGTATACAAAGCTGGTAACCACCCATGATTTTTATGACGGCATGCCGGTGTATATCGTGATAAACCGTAAAGACAGAATCAACGGCAGGGTGGTCAAATCGGAAAAGCACCTCATAATTTCAGTCAATGCAAACGCCCCCGGCATAAGTGAAGACTCGATGGTGGAAATTTTTACCTACAACCAGTCCGGCATTTACAGCTTCCAGACAAAATTCGTCAAAAAGGTTGCATACAATCTCTACTTCGAACATTCCGGCAAATTCACGGAATACCAGAGAAGGATCTTTTTCAGGAAAAAGGTCGATCTGTCGGTCATGGTCAAAAACGCGCATGAGAGCGAAGAGCCGGTTCCTGTCAAGATGCTCGAGCTGAGCGGCAGCGGTGCAATGCTGGAGAATGCAAACTACAGGTATGATATAGGAGATGATCTGAAAATCAGGTTCCCCGAGAGGGACATACTCAGCCTTGACGCACATGTGGTCAGGACGTTGAAGAATAAGTCAATAGCCTGTGTCGAATTCAGCCACCTGAGGCAGAATGTCCAGGACAAGATCATCCGGATGATCAACAAAAAATAGTATCAGTCTTCAATGAATATGTTTTCTGCTTCCATGAATGAGTCGTAATCTGCGAGACAACCGTCGGACATGCAGCATTCTATTATTTTTTCCCCGAGGGGATCAAGATCATTTTCAAGATACTGCGAAAGCTCTTTCTTGAAGAAATCTCCCAGTATTTTTGCTCCCCTGTCATAAGCATCAAATCCGACTTCGGGCTGGTATTCCACCTGGAGGAGCCCCCTGTCTATGGTCTGTCCCTCGACCACAAGCTTGTTGACCGCAAATCCGAGGAGGCTGCACCTCGCCTTTATTATTTCATCCGAAGTAAACCTGATTCCGCCGCGGCGCGCGATGTATTCCCTCATGATCCACTGGGGCATAAAGCCCACCTTCCATGCGCCTATATGCTGGTTAGGGCAAAGCACATAATGGACATCGGGCGTATTCAATATCTGCTCGAGGAGAAGATTTGCCTGAGGCACCTTCCTTCCGGTTGCAAATGGCCAGTACGAGCCGATGCCTTCGGAGCCCATGCCCGTTGAATCAACGATGCTCGGGTTGTTGTGCCCGCGCGGCGAGACGAGCCTCCAGAGCCATGCGAGCGCCGGTGGAATTATATGAAACATTCCAAGTATTCCGTAATTTACATGTTCGGCTGTTGTCGGAGGTGTCCTCACGCCGAAACTTCTTATATCGACCTGGGCAGGTTTTTTCAATACATCCGGCACGATTTTTCTCGGGAGAATGAATCTCGGGTTGGGGCACGTTTTCCCTGGAGCGTCCTCTATATGATCCCAGAGAAGCGCCGTACTGTACGGCTGCGCATCTATATTGAGAAAAAGCAGAGGCTCGTCCGGGTGGATCGATCTTGATTCTATATCGGGGTCGGTCCCGTTATTCGTAATATGATCGACCCTTATGAACCATGAATTCTCCGCATCG
>JBJKSS010000438.1:0-6036 GCA_046703745.1 Spirochaetota bacterium | reverse complement strand
GCCGCACCCCGATTGGTAAATCGGGGCTCGCTAAGACCGGCGGACTGCAATTATTATTATTTTCACTTCTTTGCAAAAGCTCAACCAGCAAACTTTTTGACTAATACAAAAATCTTGCGGCTACTGCCGCACCAATTTTTGTGACTCGGGATGCCGATGACGCCAATCGCTTGCCACCGTCAAATTAAAGTATTAATATTGTTAATTTATAAACCATAGCGACGGAATAGGCTGAGGGCACGGGAGCTGCGCTCCCGCCTATCCTATGCGGTTGTGGATCGTCAACCCTGTCATGATGTTGAGAAGGAATCCTGTACGAAGGGTACTGTCCATGATCGTGGATTCCCTGTCGGTCTCGTAACCCAGTATGCCGAGGATTTTTTCATCGTACACCAGGGAAAAAAGCCTCAGGTTGAATTTTTTGTCTGCAGATAAAAATTTGCCCCTGATCAGATCCGCCAGCCTGTATTTTTCTCCTTTAACGGCAAGCTCGATCCTGTTGTTGTCATAAGAAAGCAGAAGCTCTGCGGCGTCGATGTTGCTGTCCCTGAATACCGAATAAAAGCACCTTTTGATTCCCATTCCCGGAAAAGAATACTGAAGGAATTCCTTCATCCTGCCGATATTCCTTGTATATCCGAAATTGCGGTAAGCATCTATTATCGGCAGCATCGACAAAATATCCTCTGGGTAAAGCGAGCAGACCGCCTTGCTGGATGACCGCGATTCCTTGATATAATTCATGCTTTTTGGACATCCGCAGGATTGCCTTATAACAGGCTCTGTGGAGAGCTCAATGTTCCTCTGCCCGTGTTTTCTTTCAATCAGGTTTTTTATGACGCCGACAGCGGTTTCACCCAGCTTGAAAATCGGCCTTCTTACGGTGGTAAGCGCAGGTGTTTTATAGGCGCTGTCCTTCTGATCGTCAAAGCCCACAACTGCTATTTCCTCCGGCACCCAGATTTTTCTCGCCTGAAGTTCCTCCATTGCGCCGAGTGCCATGTCGTCATTCGCCGCAACTATCGCCTGTGGAATTATATTGCGCTCATCCAGTAAAATCCTGACGGCTTCCTTTCCGGACTTGTTGACAAACGTGCCGGGCAGCAAAAGGTCGGGATTGAATTCTATCCTTCTTTTTTTAAGTGTCTGCATGTATGTATCGAGACGTTCCTGCGAATCCGTGTTGTCGTGGGGCCCGGCGATGAATGCTATGGTTTTGAATTTGTGATGATCTATCAGGTGCAGGATTATATTCTCCAGGCCCCTGCTGTTTTCTATTGTTATGGACGGGATGTCCAAAAGTTTTTCAGAGAGGCTCACTACAGGGATCGGTTTGAATCTTTCGAGAAATCCTGCTATTTCATCTTTTGTGGAATACAGCCCCTGCAAACCGGATTCAATTATTATGCCGTCAATGTAATCGGCCGAAATCAGGTCAAATATATAATTGCTTTTCAGGTCATAATTTTTTGGAGAATTAAGGCATCCGCCGATGAAAGTGATCAAATTGACATTCTCGTTCCTGCATGCCTCTTCGAGTCCGCAAACGAGCTCGATATGATATGGAGAGGAAATCCAGTCGATTAAAAATGCAACATTTATGTTTTTTTTCTTCATTCTCAGGCACCCTTAGGGAGAATCAATTTTGTTTCTTGATCGATACACGGTAAAAAGCTGACAAAAAAACGCCTGTAAGATTCATCGAAATGATGAAAACAACCTTATATATTAATTATAACAATAATTTCCAATAACGCAAAAAAATAATTTCAAATTAAAAAATTAATCAATATTTGAAGTCAGACCTTTTTAACAAGAAAAGAAACCACATCGCCGGTTCCGGTAAGTTTGACATATACATCAAAAAAATATTTAACCGGCCCCGGCGCCTTCCCCCTGGGAATGCTTCCCCAGGTTTTGATGTTCAAAATCCTGAAACCTTTTTTTTCAAGCAGGAGTTTCAGATTATGCAGGTTAAATAAAAAAAGATGGTCGTTAACTATGCAGCGCCAGTTTTCATTGTATATTCTTGAAAACAGGCCGCCCGAATTGGGGGTTGTAAGCACAGCATGGCCGTTCTTTTTTAACAGGTGGTGTATTTGACCGAGAAAATTTACCGGGTCATTAAGATGCTCGATGAGATGTGAAAAATGAATGAAGTCAAAGCTCGAATCACCGAAACCCGCTTCCTCCAGCCTGCAGTTCAGCAGATTCACATTATAATTCTTCCTGCCGTAAGCAATCGATTCCCTGCAAACCTCGATCCCGGTGGACCTGAATCCCAGTGAATCCATATATTTAAGGAATAAGCCGGTAGCGCTGCCTATTTCAAGAACATCGCTCCCTTTTTTCAACTTTTTTATTATCCTGAAATCATCAAGGGTCTTTTTTACCAGGTTGAAAAAATTATGCTGATTTGCAAGCTCATAGTCAAAATATTTTTTGTCATACCTTGACATTGTTTTTGACAAAGGTTCCTGCGGATTCTGAAAAATCAGCCCGCACACGGTGCATTCTACAAAATTGGAATCTTTCCATTTGTTGTTAAAAACATTTTTTAATTCTTCAGCGCCGCAAACAGGGCATTTTTTAACATATTTATGAGTATTGGATTTTGCCATTTATACTGCCTTTAACCGGTAAATATTGCATCATACAATATTTATCGATCAAAAGACAGCTTTTTATTAATTAACGGTCATCGACCAGTTGGTTATTTACGTAATACCCGAGCCGGCCATTGCTTCATTCCCCAATTCTATGGAAGCGATATACAGGGAGTTCGAAATATAACCCTTGTTGACCATGTCATTGAAAATTCCGGATATGTCCAGCGGCCCGTTCAGCACTTTGGACCGTGCAACGTATGCGATATAGGACCACGACTGCATGGGGCCTTTCCATATATCGTAATTTATTCCACCGATACTGGCCGAGTCGACTTTACTGCCGGCAGGAGAGAAGCCGGAATGATCCAGCCAGATCATGATTTCATATTTAATATCTGTCTGGACAGGGGTCATAACAGGATTGGTAACCCATATATCGAACGCCAGGTCAAATGAGCCTGTATGCGATGATGTTATGTTGAAATTTGCAGTAATATCCTTCGTGCCTATTTGAACAGGGATAGCCGGTGTCCCTGCCCAGTCGGCGCTGTTCCATGGGGAATAGCCATACCCGACTTCCGGATAAGACACAACTGCTGTGTCTGTTGCCGGCCAATCCCATGTCCATCCGAATGCCGGACTGCCGTTCAAGGTTTCTGTAAAAATACTCTGCAAATGGTCACCCTTGGCAGCCGATGCATTCCACACATTATTGGAAAGCATGTAATCCGTATCATACTGCATCGTTGCCCAATCAGTAAATGACTGCTGTATTGATGTGCCATTGGGTGAATAAGCGGAAGACAAATTATCACTGCCTCCTCCTCCACCGCCGCCGGACTTTTTACCCGGAGTGCTGCAATTAAAAAAAACACCCAAAGATAAAATCAAAAAAATAACAATCAGCTTTTTCATAAATTGCCCTCATAATAATAAATATAATATAAAATCTTTTTTTTGTATCAAAAAAACCGTTGAAATGTAAAGTGATTAAAAATATTATTTGTTGTTATTTATATCAATCATTAAATTTATGTTTTTTTCATCAATCACGATAAACTGAATTTTTACATTATCTTTAATATAATAGAATTTTTTGTTTTTTATATCGGGCTCTTCCCTGTAGCCGTTCAGAGCATAGGCTTTTTTAAGGACTTCAATATCTATTCCTGTCCTGAAAAGACCTTTCCTTATATTTGAAATTTTGTTATCGGCAATTAAAACCGAATTTTTCGGGATGATCGCCTCGTGCCATTTGTCAAATTTGATCCTGCCCGCTTTTTGTTCAGGATTATTGCCGCCTTTTACACAGGAAAATAATGCCAATATTATTATTGAAACCAGATATATCTTTTTCATCAATGCGTCCCTGTATTTTTGCCAGGATCGGGAACAAATGAACCGCAATGATTGAAGCGGTTCATCTTATATAATCAAAAATCCTATGGCTTTTCCCTGAAGAATTCCGGGCCGTTGACGGACTTGCCGAACCCGAAGAGCCAGTTCGGTGAGCCAGCTATATAATAGCCCCTGACCTTATTCTGCACGATATCATTGGCGCATGGAAGTGTCAGTCTTTCCCATTTGGCCCTGTTGGTAAAATCCGTACCGGTTGCATCAGTATATCTCATGGTTTTTATTGCACTCTTGGTGCCGAGATAACCGTAGGTAATATAGGTGACCGAAGGTTTGCCGTTCGGGGTCAACTGTAAATCGCAGTAATATCCGGGGGCAGAGTCGTTGTCTATTATAATCGATGAACCCGAGCCCAGATTGCCCAGCGATGGGGCATAGAAGTATTTCAATGCGCCGTTCGATGTATCCTGGTAAACAATATGAACTCCTCCGGAGCCGTCGATTGCCACGTCCGGATATGCCCCGACCACGCCCGAGTTGTCAATAACCGTGCCTGTGAAATCGGAAGGGCTTTGAGGATCGGCATTGCCTGCATTGTACAGTACAAGATCGCCGTTTGCTTCGTCGAAGCAGGCTATCACGGGCCTGCCCGCCGTATCAAGGGTAATCGCAGGATAATTCCCCTTTACATCAAACACGATCGATCCGTCTGCACCGGTTCCAGCCGGAGATTTGGTTGAGTTGCCGGCCAGGTTGTTCAATCTTCTGTAATGCATTTTGTAATCAAATTCAGAGTACCAAACGGTATAAGCTACGTCATTCTTCGCAGTTATATCACCCCATGTAACGGACCAGTCATACAAACCGTCGTCTCCGTTGTATCCGTTTGTTGCCGACATTCTCAAGTTATTTCTGTAAGTTCTTGAATTATTATTGTAGGTTCCGTAATTCGGATTGTTGTTCCAGTCGTTAACTGGCGACCAAATCGGGTTCAACGTCGTAAAATTATACAAATAAGGCAATGTGTCCCAGAAATTACTGTCGCCCATCAGCATCAATCCCTTGGTGTTGTTGGTTACATTTTCAGTATCATCTGTAAAAAGATAATACTTGCCGTCAGATTGGGCTGGCGTGCCGGTGTCCTTTGTAACATTGACAAACGAGAACCTGTTATACCCGTGGGTTATAAAATCACTCTGGGTTATTCCCGGAAGATCAAAGCTGCCTTCGGAAGTTTCCTTGAACCTGTAAATCCCGGAACCGTTGAGATCGACATTGTTGTAATTCCTGTTGCCGGCGCCGGCATTTCTGGTTATATTGGCGGTTGACTGGCCCTCAAAATCCTTCTGTACGACCACCCTCGCATTATTGGTGTCATCAACAACCATATCTGTCGTGGAAACAGTTGAGAATCCCGCAGGCGCCGTATAATTATTTATGACATATATTTTTTTATTGTTGGAATTCACTCCGCCCACATTGATATTCAACGAACCGTGCGTAAGATTGGCCGCCGTGGACAGGTCGAATGTTATGGAATGCATGTCCTGCGTGAAGCCGCTCCAGCTGTTGGAGCCTCCGGAATTTCTGGTATAGGTAACCGTTTCGCCGCTTCCTGCAGCATTCAGATTATAGCCGTTTATTGTAATGGCCCCGCTGCCGCGTCTGTAGGAATAGGTCTGGTTGTCATTGAGGTTTTCCCATGTGGAATCAACCGCATCAAATCCGTAAACAGCAGCGATCTTTCCCTGCTCTTCTGTAATGTTTGTGATATAGGGTACAACATTTTTTTGTGTTATGGTTTTGGTGAATGTGTTTCCGGCCGTGTCATTACATGTTACCGATACGGCAAGTCCGGAAGCAACAACATCAAATCCGTTCACAGCCGAGCCCTGCTGGGTATCCCAGTCATAATACCAGGTTATGGAGCCGTCCGGATTTTTTGTCTTGTTTGTGATATTAAACGATTTTGATCCGATATTCAGTGTTATTGCAACTTCGCTTTCATTGTATTTGTCATCATTGTTATCTGTGTAAACGCCTGTAAATCTTACGGTGCCGGATAAATTAT
>JBJKSS010000437.1:0-2568 GCA_046703745.1 Spirochaetota bacterium | reverse complement strand
GCGCTATCTTTACGGGATTTTGCTTCAACACCGAGGCGTATTTGAACATCGGGAACGCAAGGTGACCCATGTCCCTTGATGGCGGCACCTCGCTGACAATTGAATCGTCCTCGATCCCCAACTTTTTAAGAGAATCCCTTACCATGTTTATTATTATGTTGTGATATCTGTTTTTAAGAGTCATTGCTGTTCCTTGAAATTGATATGAACTTATACCAGTCTGGGAAGCCGTTGTCAAGGCATTCGGCTTTAGAGAAAGTATTCTCTGTTTAATTCAGTTGGAATGACTTCGACATCATGGTTTATTTTTTTGCAGTGTCCCACGAATCTTTCAAGGACGAATTGCGGGTTTTCGCAGAAATCAAAGTGCACAGGCATCACCTTTTTGGGTTTCATGAGCCTCACCGCCTCGGCTGCCTGGACATAATCCATTGTCGCCTGACCGAATATCGGCAGGATCACGATGTCCATGGGATAGAGCCTGGCGAATATCTCCATCTCTGCAGTGATAGCTGTGTCCCCGGTATGATAAACGGTTGTCCCGTCATTCAAAACGACAATTGTCCCTATGGGCGCCGATGTTCTCGAAGTATGAAGGGCCGGTGCGGCAACGATTTTTGCCCAGGGTAATTCCGCACCGCCGCCCACTATATAGCCCGCGCCGTTGTTGATTATTTCGTTTTCCCTAAGGCCTTCTTCTTTCATGAGTCTTTTCATTGATTCGTCCGGTCCGCCGAGGATCGCACCGGTCTGCCTGACCAGCGCCGCTGCAGAACCGATGTGGTCATGATGATCATGGCTCACAAGGATCAGGTCGGCTTTCCCGAAATCCTTTACCTCGAAGGGACAGAGCCAATTGCCTTCGGATTTTGTCCACGGATCGAACAGTACAACTTTCCCGTCAGCAGTTGTGAATTCCACAAATGCAACGCTTAACCATCTCAACTTCCCTTTCATGACTGCTCCTGCTTTTTTAATGTTTTTATATCATGGCAGCGGCTCTCAAACAAGGATAATATTCAAATCTTTAAATATATATAAAGAAAGTAAAAATTAAAAAAAACATTTTAATATTCTTTGATTAATGTTAAATTCCCGTACCAATTTAATATTAAGGAAGCAATTATGGTCAAGGTAAATGATTATACAATCACCCAGAATGAATTCGTCCTTGCGAGCGACGATTACAAAGTCAGACTGGGCAAGGAAAAACTTTCAAAAGAGGAATACCTCGCTGTCTTAAACAAACTGATTGATGCGAGGCTGCTCATTGAAGAAGCGAGGAAAACCGGGGTTGAGCTTGCCGACAACGAGCTGGATTCCGCCTATAAATCATTCAAGGCTATGTACAAATCTGAAGAGGATTTTTTCAAAATACTCAGGCAGATCGGCGATACGGAGGATAGTTTCAAGAATAAACTTTGCGAAGACATGCTCCTGAGAAAATACATCAAGGACAATTTTTATTCCGGCATCGATATTGACGAGGAAGAGATCAAAAGAATTTATGATGAAAACGCGGAGGCTTTCGTCACCGAAGAGGAAGTTAACGCAAACCACATCCTCGTCGAGTCGCAGGAAGAAGCAGAGCTCATTCTCAACATGCTGAAGGACGGCGGCTCTTTTGAGGAGCTGGCAAAGACGCATTCCAAATGCCCCAGCGGCAAGAACGGCGGATCGCTCGGATCATTCAAACGCGGCGCAATGGTGAAGGAATTCGAGGATGCGGCGTTTAACCTGAAGACAGGCGAAATATCAGAGCCTGTAAAAACACAGTTCGGTTATCACCTGATAAAAGCCACGGGAAGGACAGACAGTTCGAAAATGGGCTATGATGAAGCAAAAAAATTGATTCAAAACGATCTGATTAATGAAGTGGTGGGCAGAAAGATGCTCGACAAACTCGAAGCCCTGAGAAAGGAATCTTCGATTGAATATGACCAGCCGTTGTTTGATTCGATTACGGGCTGATCGTATGAAAAAATTATGGAACATCGCCCTTGCACTCTCGGTAATCACTGTTTTTTATAATATTATCGAAGGAGTTTTCTCCGTATTTTTCGGATCAGGCGGAGAATCCCTCTCGCTTTTCGGGTTCGGCATAGATTCATTCATCGAAGTAATGTCGGGGATAGGCGTCTGGCACATGATAGTGAGGATCAGAAATTACGGCGAAGAAAACAGGGACAGATTCGAAAAAACAGCTTTGAGGATTACCGGCGTTTCGTTTTTCAATCATACCGCAGGACTGATTCTCACGGTAGTATACAATTTTTTCATGGGGCACAGGCCATCGACAACCTTCTGGGGAATCATCATTGCATCCGTTTCGATAATATCCATGGTTTTTTTGATGCTTTCAAAAATGTCGGTCGGCAAAAAATTGAAGTCAGACGCGATAATGGCAGATGCCCACTGCACAAGAACATGCATCTATCTTTCGGTTATACTCCTTGCCTCGAGTGTCTTGTTTGAAATATTCAGGGTCGGCTACATTGATATGGCAGGTGCCCTGTTGATTGCATACTTTTCATTCAGGGAAGGCATGGAATCGTTGGAAAAGGCAAA
>JBJKSS010000436.1:0-18443 GCA_046703745.1 Spirochaetota bacterium | reverse complement strand
CAGGTATCATATTGTTTATGTATGCAACCTTGTAATATTCCTGGCTTATACCATTGTGCCTGGTCAGCTTGTCTATTATGACAGTTTTTATCCTGAGGTTTTTGACAAGTTCCTGCCTGTAATTTTTCTCTCCTTCCGAGACGTATTCTCCATAAGAATGAAATTTTTGTTCAGGCAGGCTGCTCCCTTTTGCATAAACCTTGCCGTAACTTTTGTTTTCATTCTGCTTCGAAACATTGTATTTGATATTCTGATTTTGAACAGCGATGCTGCTTTCTGAGGATTCGGCATTCTGTTTTTGCGAATTTTCATTCCGGGTGAAATCGTATTTTGTTTTCTGATATGTGCTTTGAAAATTGCTGAAAACCCCAAGCCTGTTGTGCCATTTGAAATAATAGATATCCAGTATCGCAGCTATGAATATTATTGTAATAACAATTAAAATCGATAAAATTATTATGTTTTTTTTATTTATCATCTTTTATGATTTCTTTTAAAAATTTATATATTAATTTTCGGAATAAATTGTAATTAATTAAACCTAAATGCCCGATTGATGAAATTCATGAAATTATTGTCCGGCTGTTTTTTTAATGTAGCCTGCAATGTCTTTCAGATTGTTTATGTCATCATTCTTGACAATATCGATTATTTGATAGTTAATGACCAGATCGAGCTCTTCATCCCTCATCTTTACCTTGTTTGAAAGGTAAGGCTTGATCTTTCTTACCAAAAGTTCATTCAATGATTTTTCATCATTGGTAACAATATACCCCAGGAGTCCCTTGTGCGGATTTAACGACAACAGGAAATCTGTTGTTCTGATTATGGATTTTAATCCCCTTGTAACCAGTTTATACATGAATTTTATGTTTTTGTTGTACTTCCTGCTGACCTCGGCCAGATTGGAAACCCTTATCAAAACAAGCCAGATGTTGGTTGTATTTATTTTTGCATTGTAAATCTGGTCATTCAGATCCCTCTTTACCGTACTTGCGATGCTGTTCCAGAATGAAAGCATGTTGAAAAGCATGTATTTTTGCCATCTGTAAAAGAAGAAAAATATTATCGATCCCGGAATGAAGAATATTATGAAAAACAACGGGACGTAAAACTTCAGGGCATCAAATCCCGGATTTACCTGATCTATAAAATTAAGAAGTGAAAAGCAGAAAAATACGGCAAGCAGCAGGGAAAATATAAAAGATAGGGAAAATTCAAATATGTTAAGAAAATTATCATCGATTGTGAGGTAATATTTCCTGTTTTTAAACTGTAATTTTGCCTCGGCAAAAAGATAGTAGGAATATAAGGTCGAAATCAATATGGCTATTATGCTGGTTGTCACGAAGTTAAACAGGCTGTTTGATAGTATCATTTTTATATATGATTCAGGCAGGAAATAGCTTGACGGCGTATAGTTGTTAGCTATCAAGATAAAGGAAAAATTCAATAAAAGCGCTATTATGATATTAATTATAAGGCTGAAAATAATAACAAATTTCAATTCGGATCTTCTGAAGATTGAATTGATTCTTTTACCGCTAACAATATTATTGGTTGCCATATTATATCTCTCTTGTTTATTAATCTCTTCTAATTATCATATATGTTATGTCATCCTTCTGCACATCCTTGAACGCATTGAGCTCCTGCATAAGTATCTCGGATATTTCATCGGGATGTTTCCTGCCGTTTTTTTTCATTAAATTGATAAGACGCTTGGTATCATACTGTTCGTTGTCCCTGTTTTTGATTTCTATAACGCCGTCCGTGAATAATATCATTACATCACCTTTATAAAGGTTGAATGAACTAAGGGACGTTCCGTGAGAAATATCGTCCATCAGACCGAGCCAGATACCCTTTGTTTTTAAAACTTCTACATTATCGGTGGCGTTCCTGTATATATAAATATCTTCATGAGCCCCGGAATATTCGAAGAAACCGCTTTTGTTGAATTTCATGAAACATGTGGTTATAAACTGATCAAGAAGCAGCCTGTTTTGTACATTTTCATAAATTATCCTGTTACAGATGATTGCAAGATCCTTCGGCGAAATATCGGGAATAGCATTAATAGTCGTTGTTGAAGAGGTTTGTAACATCATCATTATAAGTCCGGCCGTAACACCATGTCCGGTAACATCACCTATATTGAGCCAGTAATTACCGTCCGGGGCGGATAATATATCATAATAATCGCCGCCGACTTCTTCTGCGGGCTTCATCATTGCAGTGATTGTGAAACCCTCAATATCGTATTTTCTCGGCAGAATACCCGTTTGAATCTGCTCTGCAATTTTCATTTCATTCTTCAGTCTTTCTCTTTCCTTTTCCATTGATTTGGACTTGATATTCTTGATCAAGACGCCGGAAAAACTGCAGATTGCCCTGAATATATTCAGATCCGTTATTGTATAATTTGAATACTGCTCTTCAATGATTATAACACCGAATATTTCATCATCAATCATTATTTTACCGCAGAGCATTGATCCGAGGTTATCTGCATAGTCCCTTAAGGATGAAAGTATTTGCCTGGAATCCTCATCACCTTCCCTCTGAATCATTACTATTTCAGACGATTCCTTGATCTTTTTGAATAAAGGCGAGATGTTCGTTTGAACCGGCGTTTTAACCAGTTTATTATTTATTTCCTCGGAATCTTCGAGGATTTTATCGTTTACAAAAAACGGGGGGACGCAGTAGCCGTTGATTTTTCCACAGTAAAAACTGTCCCTTTCCTTGTCATAGGTATAAATCATGCCTCCGTCTGATTTTGTAAGCTCTCCGGCGATATTAAGAATATTGTTCAGAGTGTAATCAAATTCTTCACTTTCCAAAACCAGACTTTGAATAATATCCAGTGTTTTAAATTCACCTTTTTTGGATTGGGTATATTCAAGGAGCTGTTTTATAAATGTGTTTACTGAAATAAATATTTTCGTTAATCCCAACCCGGATATCAAAAGGTAAACTATGTTTTTTAAATTTTTTAACAACATTAGAGATGTCGGATCCGGAAGATAGCTGGTCGTGTACATTGAATATTTTATGGAAAATGAAAAATCCAGTATTATAAGCAGATAAATCAGAAGATAATAAAACAACGAAAATTTTATTTTAAAACCTATCATAAAAGCATAATTACCGTAAAAATTAATGAACATGAAGGTAAAAATTATCATGATCAGTATCTGGTAAAGTAAAATGGACGAATAGAGGATTTGATCGGCTATAAATCCGGTTTTATCCAGCACATAGCAGGCTATAATTGCGAGCGTTAATATTATGTAAAACAACACGGATTTATGGTTTTTAAGTATTTCTCTGAATTTGTTCGGCGAATCCTTGAAAAAAACAGATGATATTATGAAAAATGATATCGACAGTATGATCGTATGCAGATATGAATAGTCAAAAAATTTAAGAAAGGCTATATCGGAAACAATTATTGCCAGAAAAACAAGGAAAAGAAGAAGCTCCTTGTTTTTTTTCTGGGTCCTGATGTTGAAAAAAACAAGAGGTAAAAATAAAAACGCGACAATTGATATTAGATATGTGCCCCAGTTTAAGTAATTAATATTCAATAAATCCTGCAAAATATCACTGTTTAAGTTTATTTAAGTTAATATTTATCAAAACATAACATTAACATTCTAACTATTATTATCGGGTAATTCTTAAATAAAAGATTAACAAAAAAATAAAATAATATCAGCCGGCAACTGCTTCTACATTACCCGGAGCAAGATAAGTCAATATCATCAAACTCGTTCTCTGCCAGGTTATTTCTTCCGAATACAAAAGCCTCATTTTATATTTTTTATCATCAGGCAAAGACGGTATTTTCATAACCCATTTGGTAATGGTTTTAATACCGCTTGAATTTAAGAATGTTAATGCCTTGAAATCGAGGGATATTTCTTTAAGATTTTCTTTAATTACCTGTGCATGTATTTTTTCAAAAAATGGCGAGATGACAGGCTCTGGGTCCTGTAAATCAATACATCCTGAAAATTTTACCAGGTTGCCTGATACTTCGATATTGAATTTTGCATCCGTGAGTTTATCTAATGACAAACTTCCCATAAGTTACTCCTTAAGTAGTTTAATGAAAAATAGCTGTAATCTTTAGAATGCCATCTGGTTTTGCTTCAGCCTTGATGTCGCAATTTGCTTCACATCTGATCCTTGCCAAACCCAATTGTGAGGCACCTTCTTTGCTGACAGCTTCTTTCATTCTTTCAATATAGGCATCCATTGGAGACTTTTCATATATTTTTTCCAATTGTTTTTGCAGTACTTTAATATTTTCCGGTGTTGCATGATTTTCTGATTCGACAAGTATTTCACCCGTTTCTTCGGATAGTAATTGTATATAGAGCCAAGTTTTTTCTTTTGCATTATACTTTACTGCATTTTCAACCAGTTCACTGACTGCCATGGAAATTTTATCCGATTTCTGGGAGTCGCTGATGCTGATTGACAGAAAATTCTGTACAAAACTTCTGACGCAGGCTACATATTTCCATTTAGGTCCAAATGACAATCTGATATAGCCCAATGAATTCATTTCATTCTTATCCATATCCGCTCTCTTTCAAATGATTTATACAATATGTATAAACCAATTATACATAATAAACCCGACAAAAATCAAGTATTATTTTGTTTTTTTTAATAAAAGTATTTTTTATATTTTCTCACAACTAAAATTTATACTTAATATAATTATACTTGACTAGATATTTTAATTTAATTAAAGTAATCGACTAAAATTAGTATAAAATTTAATTTTAAAAAAAGCTATATAAAAAATAATAATTTATGTTTTTTTAACGGTAGAAACAAATGAATTATAAAATCGAACCCTATGATAAAGGAAATATTGATTCACCAATAAGCGGAGTTTTGCATCAGGCGATATTTGGTGATAAAAAAGCCCTGAATTTTATACTTGGGGACATCAGTGTCTGCTGCAGGATCAGCGGTGAGATCAGAACACTGTTCAGGAATAAATCAGGCAAATATTGTTTTCTCCTGGATTCGGGGCCGGATGAAAGCTATGTTTTTTTTATAATCAATTTCCTTGATCCCAAAATTTTAAGGTATTCAACCATGTTCAGGCTGCTGGACATCGGGAGGCTGGTACCTCTTGATCAAAACCTGATGAATGACCTCCTGTTGTTTTTCAATCTGCCGGTTTATAAAAAGGGCATGGATTACCTGTCATCATTTACCAAGACAAGCACACTTTTGAAAAAGATGATCGATGATAAAAAAATTTCACTCAAGGAAGGATTATTTTTTCATGATCATTTTCTTGCCGGGTATGATGATTTTTTAAAAATGATTCCGGAAAAACTTACTTTTGCCCAAACAGGCGCCTTTGTCAGGGACATTACGGAATATTCAAAAAAGAACAACAGGACAATAAAGGATATTGTGCCGGATTTTAAAAATATTGATCCCTCCGGGTTTTTGGATCGTTCCAGGTCTTTGAGATACCCGTTATATGAGAAATACAAAAAGAAATTCGGTGATTTTATCCGTACGCTGAACCTGCCTGGAGGCGTAAAGGCGGAATTCGACGACAATTTCGAAAAGCAGGATTATCGCCTGGTTGTGAATTTCAACGATCTTGATTCTCTTGAAAAAAGGACGGGAGAAATCCTGAAAGTTATCGATAAATTTAAAAAGAATAATGGTGCCGATTTGTTTAAATTCAGTGAATTATTCAGGGAATATTTCAGGGATGAACCGGAGTAAAAAACAGGGTGCAAAACAGCAGTTATTTTGAATTTGAAACGATCTATATAGAAAGAAAGATCAAGAATCACAGAAATACGAGGCGGATACTCGGGAAGATAAAGAACAATCCGCGGGTTGTTTTGATTGACGATGTCAACAGGCTTGTAAGGACGATCCCTGCGGTTTATCACCCGCGCGAGAGATCAAAGAACCTTCTGTTATCCGGCATAAGGGGGGACATTCTCCAGAAATGCCCCGGCAGCCACGGTCATATATGCTGCAACTATTATATAATAAACCTCTATGTCGGATGTCCGCTTGACTGCGCTTACTGCATTCTCCAGTCATACCTCAACCAGCCCTTTACGATAATAAACGTGGATATTGAACGGATATTCAAACATCTGAAAAGCGTTTTCAGATCGAATCCCCGCAAGCATTACAGGATCGGCACAGGAGAGCTGGGGGATTCACTCGCATACGATTATCTTACGGATTTTTCACCCGACTTTATCGATTTTTTTTCTGCTCACAAAAATGCAAGCTTTGAATTCAAGACAAAAACCGATTTTGTTGAAAATATGCTGTCGGTTGATTCTCCGGGAAATATCGTAGCGGGTTTTTCGGTTAATCCCGGCTCCCTGATAAACAGGATAGAAACCGGTGCGGCAAATATCGACAGGAGGCTCGTTGCCGCGAAAAAACTCCAGGAAAAGGGATACATGATCGCCCTTCATTTTGATCCCGTGATAAATATTGATGATTTTGATTTGCATTATTACGGATTAATTGATAAGATTTTCAATTATGTCGATCCCCGAAACACAGCATGGATCAGCCTTGGAACCTTTCGTTATACGCCGCATCTCAAGGGCATGATGGAGTACAATTACCCGGATGCAGGGCTCCTCAACGAGGAATTCCTGGAGAATAATGACAGGAAGTACAGATATTTCCTCCCGGTGAGGATCGGTCTTTACAGGAAAATCATCGACAGGCTAAAACGGCACCATAAAGAGCCGCCCGTTTATCTTTGCATGGAAAGCCCGTTTGTCTGGCAGAATACCGTTGGTTATCTGCCTTTTGAAGAATGCAGAATTAACCCGGTTTTCAGATAGAAACCATATATGAAAAAACTGACCTTGTTTGATATTTTAATATCAGTGTCACTCATCGTACTGATAGCCGGCTTTGCGTCCCTGGATTTCATTCACAATAACGGTGCGGCAAAGAAGCTCCTCGTCGAAACCCCGCACGGAAGCTATTATTACGACATGAATCAGGAAAAAACTTTCGATGTTACGGGCCAAAACGGTATAACGAGGATACAGATATCCGGCAGCAAATTCAGGTTCGTAGATTCGGACTGCCCCAACAAGGACTGTGTAAAAATGGGATGGGTAGGCATCGGCAATTATCCGATAGTGTGTCTTCCCAACAAGGTCAGTGCTTACATAGTCAATTACGGGGACGATACCAATGAAGCGGATGAGGTTTTAAGATGAACGGCAGAACCAACAGGCTGGCATTTTTTGCGGGACTCTCGGCTTTTATCGGGGTCTTTGAAAATTTCATTCCCATGCCTGTGCCGTTTTTGAGGCTTGGCCTCTCCAATGTGCCGGTTTTGTTCTGTTTCGACATGTTCGGATATTTTGAATGCATTTATGTAGTGTTATTCAAGCTTGTTTTCTCCCACCTGTTCAGGGGCACGCTGTTTTCGTACGTTTTTTTTATCGCTTTAAGCGGCAACCTCTGTTTCATACTGCTCTCCTACCCCGTATTCCACCTGATAAAGAATCATACGAGCTTCGTCGGAATTTCGATAATAGGCTCCTTCTTTCATAATGCCGGCCAGCTTGCAGCGGCATTGCTTTTCATACCTGCAAGAGTGATTTATTTCATAAGTTTTATCATAATTTTTGCCGGTTTTATTTTCGGCTTTATTAATGGTGTTATATGTAATATAATTAATAACAAAATATTCATAAAGTATTTTAATCCTGACGGTTAGGGTAAAATAATGGACATAGCTTTATACAGGGATCACGGGGATGATGTGCAGTGCGTTCTGTGCCCCAATTACTGTGTTTTGAAGGAAGGCAGATACGGCTTGTGCAGGACACGCAAGAGAGAAGGAAGGATCGTCGTTAATCCGTATACGGGCATCATCTCTTCATCCGGTCTCGACCCTATCGAAAAAAAACCCCTCTACCATTTCATGCCCGGATCGCAGATTTTTTCCGTGGGATTTTACGGCTGCACCCTAAGGTGCCAGTTTTGCCAGAATTATTCCATAAGCCAGTATCATCCTGAAGGCACGCAGGAAAGGATATCGCCCGAAGACATGGTTTATCTCCTTAAGGATAAAAACCTGAAATCGATTGCTTTCACATATTCCGAACCCACACTGTATTTCGAATGGGTGAGGGAAACGGCCATACTCTGCCGGGATAACAACATAAAAACCGTGCTTGTATCAAACGGTTACCTGAATGAAGAGCCGGCAGGAGAGCTCCTGCAGTATATCGATGCGGCAAACATAGACCTGAAATCATTCAACGAGGGATTTTACAAAAAATACTGTTTCGGGAAGCTTGATCCCGTTAAAAAATTCATCCGCATGGCACACGAAATGAAGGTTCATCTCGAGCTTACCACGCTTGTTATAACCGACACGAATGATTCAGAAGAAGAGATGGCGGAGATAGTCGATTTCATCGCCTCTGTTTCAAATAACATACCGTTTCATGTTTCAAGGTACCACCCGGCGTACAATTTTGACAAACCACCGACTTCTGTTGAAAAACTCGAGAGCCTGATATGGATTGCCAAGAAAAAACTTCATTATGTGTACGGCGGGAACATTCAGAATGATTCGAATACTTACTGCAAAAAATGCGGATCCCAGCTTGTTTCAAGGAATTATTATTCAATAAGGATAAAAAACATCGACAGCGGCGGCAAGTGCAAAAGCTGTGGAGAATTCAACGAGTTTTATCCATTGCCCCTTGCGCATGTAGAATGATCAGTATGTGTGCCACTGGGCCTCACCGATATCGAATGTCAGGTCAAGATCAACAACCGAAATCTGGAATTCCGTATACAAATCTCCGGCATCGGGCAGATTATTGGTGAAAGCCGCATTGCCGTTCATATCAATGAAATACAGGAAGTTATAATGCCCTGTGTCAATATCAAATGTATATGAAGTTAAGGCCGGATCGGCTGCAGATAAAGCCGTAAATGAGATGGTTTTTACCGGAGTGGTAGTTGGCAAATCTCCATAATTATTAATTACCAGATAAACATTTTTTCCCTGGGCATTGTCAGATCCGCTTCCTGGAGCAGAAATTGTCCCCGAAATATTATAAGTGGTATCCTGGATAAATTTACCACTGTTGTCCAGCTGCTTTTGATCCGTGCATGCAATTAAAAAGCAGAATGAAACTGCCGCCAGTATTAATTTATATAAGGTGCCCATATATTCTCCTGATTGTTATCAAGAATGATTTTTAATTATTAAATTGAAGTTTGTCAATAATTATGAATGATTTTTGACAATTTTTCCCTTTCTTCCGGGGAAGCGCTGAAAAAACCCGCCCCTGCTACGATTACGTCCGCGCCGCATTTCAACGGCTCTTCCACATTTTTGATGGAAATACCGCCGTCTATCTGGATGAGGTATTTGTAATTGTTTTTTTCCCTCAATGTGTTTAATTCTTCAATTTTTTTGAAGTTATAATTAATGCACTTCTGCCCCGAATAACCCGGATTGACGCTCATCACGAGTATGAGATCGACTGTTTCCAGGTAGCATTCGATCGCGCTCACAGGCGTCGACGGATTTATCGTAACACCGGCGAGCCTGCCGCTCTCTTTTATTACAGAAACCATCCTGTCGCCGTGGGTCGCAGCTTCGGCATGAAAGTTTACAAGATCCGTCCCGGCTTCAATGAACCGGTCTATCAGTGCTTCCGGCTCTCTCACCATAAGATGGGCGTCGCAGAATGCATTGTTGTGCTTTTTTATGTCTTCGATTATTTTGCTGCCGAATGTCACAGGCGGTGCGAATTTTCCGTCGATCGTGTCGATGTGTATCCAGTCCGCACCGCTTTTCAGTGCGGATTCTATTTCATCGCCGAGCCTGTAAAAATCGGCCGACAGTATCGAAGCAGCGAGTTTTGCCATTATTTCATATTCTCCCCGAGAGTTTTGTCAATTCATACAGTTTTTCCGCATATCTGTCGAGCAGTTTTTCCTCGAGCCTCCATGACCAGTTGTGAATGCCCATGGTACCCGGTTTGTTCATGCGGTGGCTCCCGGACAATTCAAGGACGTCCTGTATAAGGGAAATTACCCTGTCCGCTTTTGAATCAAGCATTTTTCTGATTACAGTGTAATTCAAATCGTCTGCGGCGGAAATATCCAGGTAGTGCAATATATCACGCTTCCTGTTTTTGTCAAGACTTTCATACCAGCCAAGGAGCGTATCATTGTCATGGGTGCCCGGGTATGCTATGCAGTTTTCGGAATAATTTTCGGGAAGATAGCCGTCTTTCAGTAATTCTTCATTATAGGGCTCATCGGCCGGGGGAAAATTTGCAAATTCGAATATCCTCATGCCAGGCAGGCCGAATCGATCCCTGATTTCCCTTACCTCGTCGGTTATTACCCCGAGGTCCTCGGCTATGATAATTTCGTGAAGTTTTTCGCCGTACACATTTTTCAGTGATCTGAAGAAGTTCATGCCGTCGGCTCTGATCCACCTGCCGTTAACCGCGGTCTCCTCGCCGAAAGGTATTTCCCAGTATGCCTCGAATCCCCTGAAATGGTCGATCCTGATGCAGTCGACGAATTTCAAAAGATGCGCGATCCTTTTTTTCCACCAGCCGTAATTATCTGCAGCGAGTTTGTCCCACCTGTACAAAGGGTTGCCCCAGAGCTGGCCGGTTTCCGAAAAATAATCCGGCGGCACACCGGCTACGACCGACGGGTTTTTATCCTCCGAGAGATAGAACAATTCCTGGTTTGCCCATACATCGGCGCTGTCGAATGAAACGAAGATCGGGGCATCGCCTATTATCGAAATGCCGTTTGCATTCGCAAGTGACTTGAAAGCTCTCCACTGTGTGTGGAATTCAAACTGGATGAATCTGTAAAATTCAATGCCGTCTGCATACCTCTCCGCGATTTTTCGCATATCTTTCCTGTCCCGGCAGTCATCTTCCCACCGGTTCCAGCCTGCACCGTTATGCGCATCTTTGATCGCCATGAAAAGGGCGTAGTCATCGAGCCAGTATGCATTCTCCCGGCAGAATTCATCGTAACCTCCGGCAGGAGATTTACGAAAATTTTCAAAGGCCCTTTTAAGAATTTTAAAATTATAAATGTAGAGGCCGTAATAATCTACCCGTGCCGGATCGCTTCCCGGATAATCCGACAGATCTTTTTTTGACAACAGGCCGTTTTCAATAAGGCCGTCGAACGAGATTATAATATAGGGGGTGCCGGCAAAAGCCGAAAATGACTGGTACGGCGAGTCGCCGTAACCGGTCGGCCCCAGCGGCAGCACCTGCAGGATCGTCTGTCCCGCCTGTTTCATCCAGTCAATAATTTTTCGTGCGCCCGCATCAAGCTGCCCGCATATATATTTTCCGGGGAAAGATGTGGGGTGCATGAGAATGCCGCTTGATCTTTTGGCCAATTTATAGCTCCGGTTATGTCAGTCTATTTTTTCTTCTATGTAAAACCTGAAAATTGTCGAACCTATGATTATCCTGTCGCCGTAAATGATGTGTTCCTCTTTTTTGATTTTCTTGCCGTTGAGATAGGTGGAATTTGTGGAGTTGAGATCCTCTATGAAAAATTTGTGCTCCTCTTTCCTCGTAATCGTGCAGTGCTCCTTGCTTATTGCCGGATCATTTATAACGATATCGCACTCGGGGCTCCTTCCCAATACCACCCCGGGTTTGTCTATCACGAAACTTTTTCCAAGGAAATTCGATGACAACACGACCAGGAGCCCCCTGTTTGCAAGAAATGACTCCGATTTGATTTTAATATGGTCGCTCAATGTATTTTCGTCGTTGTTTTTGGCAGGAATATGATTTTCATCCATTAAAATTGACCTCTTTTTTTATATAAAAAAATAATTAATGCCTGGGGCCTGGTAATTTGAAAATTAAAAAGATTTGCATTTCTGAGAATAAACATTAAGGTTCCATAATAAAAAAAACATCCATCAATTGATTCATTATACATTTTTTATGTTAAATATCAATAAAGATTTTTAAGATATTATTTTTCAAAGCTGAAAACATGATCGATGTTTTGGGTTATCATGTAATGGCTCTTGACTGCATTCGCAAAAATCAGCACGCTTGTTATGCTGCCTATGCCGCCCGGAACAGCAGTGAGTATTTTTGATTTTTCCAGTACGGATGCACGGTCCACATCCCCGCACAACCTGTAGCCCTTTGCAGAATCATCGTTCCTTGAATGAATGCCCACATCTATAACGATGCTGTCGTTTTTTATCCAGCCGCCGTTTATAAGCTCCGGCACCCCGCAGGCGGCAATGACTATATCGGTCCCGGACGAAAAATTTTGCGGAGCCGGTGTTTTCGTATGGAGCACCACCGGTGTGAGGTTGAGGCCAAGCGCAAGATGAATCAGGGGTTTGCCGACAGTCAACGATCGGCCTACGATGCAGGCTGTTTTATTGTTCAGGTCATAAGAATAATTTTTGACTATATATTTGAGCGTTAAAATAACGGCCCCGGCAGTTGCGGGGACAATGAACGGTTTGCCGGCAAAGAGGAGTCCCTCATTCATGGGGTTTATCCCGTCGATGTCCTTCCTGTAATCTATTGCCATTGCTATATTGTGAAAATCGATATGCTTCGGCAGTGGTACCTGCACTATGATACCGGTGGTATTTACATCGGCATTTAGTGAATCGATTTGTTTTATCAATTCGTTTTCAGTCGTATTTGCATCAAGGCTGATTATATCAAGATCGATGCCGAGCCTTGCCGCCCTTTTTTTCATGCCTGACAGATAACTGAGGCTTGCCGGATCATTGCCGAGAATAATTGAAGCGATTTTTATTCCGGCTCCGGTCTTTTTTATTTCTTCGGATAATTCTGCGGAAACACTCTCCGCAAGCTGTTTCAATTCAAGGTAAATGCCGCTCAATTTTATTCCTTAATATAAATGGATTCGCACCCTGCATATTATTATTTTTCAAGATTTTTGTCTATTTATATTGTGTTAATGTACAAATTAATATATAGCTTTTTGTGGTTATGAAAAACAAGGCGTATAAATATCTCAAGGAATATTTCGGATTTGAAAAATTCAGGGAAGGCCAGCTGCAGATAATAGACTCGCTGCTTGATAGGAATGACACCCTGGGTATAATGCCGACCGGCCAGGGCAAGAGTCTGTGCTACCAGATACCTGCATTGTGTTTTGAAAATCTTACGATAGTAGTATCCCCGCTGATTTCACTGATGAAGGATCAGATCGATTTTTTGAAATCAAGGAGGTACCCTGCGGCAATGCTTAATTCCACAATAACGGCAGGCGAACAGCTTGCGGTAAGGGATCTTGTCGAGAGCGGCGGCATCAAGCTTTTGTACCTGACGCCGGAGAGGTTCAAAAGCGATAATTTTTTCAACTGGTTAAGCGGAATAAAAACAGACTGTTTCTGCGTGGATGAGGCCCACTGCATTTCGGAATGGGGACACGACTTCAGGCCCGACTACAGGCAATTGTCGGATGTAATTCACAGGCTGGGGCACCCTCCCGTGCTCGCACTTACCGCAACGGCCACGAAGGAAGTCGGCGATGACATAGTCAGGTCCCTTGCGATGAAGAGGCCCCGTGTTTTCATAAGCGGGTTCAACAGGGATAATCTTGTTTACGGCGTGCAGAAATTTTTCACAAGGGAGGACAAAAACAGGGCGCTTGTAGATTTCGTCAGGAAGGTGAGGCATCCGGGGATCGTTTACACGTCCTCTATAAAGGATGCGGAGCTTGCGTACAACGTCCTGAAAACTTCTGTCACAAAAAAAATCGGCATCTATTACGGCAGTCTTAAAAATGATGTCAGGAAAAAAATGCAGGATGATTTCGCATCGGGAAGCATCGATATTCTTGTTGCGACCAACGCCTTCGGAATGGGGGTCAACAAGTCCGACATCAGGTTTGTCGTTCATTATTCCATTCCCGGCTCGATCGAGGCCCTTTACCAGGAAACCGGCAGGGCAGGCAGGGACGGCAGGACAAGCTACTGCCTTTTAATGTACCTTGACGAGGACATCAGGATACAGGAGTTTTTCATTAAATCCTCCAATCCTGCGCTTGCCGAGCTGACCGAAGTCTTTGAGATGATAAAAAAAAGGGCGAGGGACAATCTTGTTTATGCGGATGACCATGAAGCCATAACCGGCGGGAAACACAACCCGTACACGGTGTCTTCCTGCATCAAGTATTTGAATCATCACGGGTTCATCGATTTCGAATACATGGCGAATGACAGGGTTGAAATCGAGGTGCTGAAAAAAAAGCCGGACGGCAATGACAGGAGCCTGCTCGAACAGTTGTTTGCGGCTTCTTTAGCCAGGAAAAATTACGACTCCGATTACCTGTCAGGCTATGCAAAGAGAACCGGCTATACACAGGGAGAACTCGATGATATACTGAACGACATGCATGAAAGGCGCATCATAGATTACAGCAAAACCAGAAAGGGCAGGATAATAAAGATCATCAAATCCGGATTCACACAGAAAGAACGCAGCGATTATGAAAACAACATTAAGCGAAAGATCATAGCAGACGGTAAAAAGCTCGATGCGGTGATCCGCTATGCCAATCTTTCGGAATGCAGGAGGAAATTTCTCCTGAATTATTTCGGCGAGGAATATCATGACGGAAATTGCGGCAAGTGCGACATCTGCCGCGGCACCTACAGGGAAGAAAAAACGGACTGGAACAACATCCAGAAAAGGATCATTCTTTTCCTGATGCGCCATGAAAACAGGCTCGGTAAAATGAAGGTCATCAAGATACTGAAGGGCAGTTTTGACCTTGAGCCCAAGTACAGGGATTGGGATGAATACGGCGTGCTGAAAAGCGAGGACATAAACGATATAGAAAGCGAACTCAATCTTCTGATCAGCCGTCGAATTATCGATTACACCGAAGGCAGGTATGCCGTTTTGAAATTTACTGCACTGGGCTTGAAAGAAATAAAAAACATCAAATTCGTTTGAAAAAGCCGAAAAATTATGTAATAATTTTGCAATTTTTCATTATTCATGATTTGCTTAAAAATATATAAAAAATGAACAAATATTATCAGGGGAATGATCATGGGAATAATAGTTGCGAAATTCGGCGGCTGGGCGAATGCCAGTGCGGACAGGGTAAAACTGGCCGCGGATCTTTTTGAAAAAAATCCTGAGCGTAAAATCAAGGTTAATTCTGCTATAGGCAAGGTAGAGGGCCTGCCCAAGGTTACAGACCTCTTGTCGGAAGGTGCGGAAGTCGCAATCAGGAAGGGGACTTTTCCCGATGAACTGTTTGAAAAAATCAAGCTCAACCATTATTATGTATTCGAGCCGCTCGGGATATCGAGGGACAAGATCGATGAAGTGATGTCCATCCTGTCAAAATACATCAGGCAGAAGGAAACTCTCTCCCACGATCATTTCAGGGCATTGCTGATAGGCTCCGGCGAGGAGTTATTCTCAAGGCTCGATGCGTATTATCTGAAGGAAATCAGGGGGTTGAACGCAATGTATATCGACCCGCGGCAAATCGGCCATTATCTGACCGGCCACCCGCTTGACGGCAAGGTCAATGGTGATACCTACAACAACCTGGAAAAGCTCGGCAGCTATGAGGAAATAATCGTGTACCCGGGGTTTTTCGGCGTCGACAGGAACAACAATCCCATGGTTTATTCAAGGGGCGGCACGGACAAAACCGCTGCGGACATTGCGAAGGCCGTGGGTGCAAGCCTCTATGAAAACTGGAAGGATGTCGACGGGATTTACAGCACCGATCCCCGCATCGTGAAGAATCCGAAAATGATGGAGCAGGTCACCTACAAGGAAATCAGGGAACTCTCGTATATAAGTTTCAACGTGCTTCATCAGGAAGCGATGCTGCCCGTAATGGAAGCGGGCATACCTATCAGCCTGAGGAACCTCCTCAATGAGGACAACGCAGGCACGTCGATAGTAAATGACAGAAAATTGATCAACGAAAGGCCGGTTGTAGGAATCGCCCATATAGAGGATGTTTCCTTCATAAACATAGAGAAGATACTCATGAACGAGGAGATCGGTTTTGCCAACAGGCTCCTCACAATATTCGAAGAACACCGCGTTAGCATTGACCAGATCACCACGGGCATAGACAGTATATGTCTTGTAATTTCCGACAAGGAATTCAGGGAAAAAACGACTTACCCCGGTGTGTCCGAGCAGGTGAGGAAAGAAATCGAGCCGGAAGTGTTCATGAAATGGCTTAAAGGGCATCTTGATGCCGATACGGTGCAGATCAGGAGAAACAAGGCTCTTGTCTGCATTGTTGGCGAAGGAATGAGGCACACTGTCGGCATCCTGTCCAGGATAACCGATGCGTTGTCCAAAAGCCGCATCAATATAGAGCTGTTGGACCAGGGCCCAAGCGAAAGAAACATTATCGTCGGTGTCGACTGTTCGGAAGACCCCGATGCCGCCAAAAAGGTAGTGAATATCCTGTACAACGAATTTTTCAATAACTGATTTTAGTCAAACGGCCGGTCAGATGTTGGTCTTTAATGCTATCTGCGTACCGGGCCTGAATTTCGATCCGTCGGAAACCGCTATGAGATTGCCCTCAGTGAGCTTGCGCATAAGGGCCATGCCGAACCTTGATTTGTGATCCTCGTCGTTCAGGAATTTCTGGGCGAAGTCGAAGTACATCTGCTCGTAATCCTCATAGCTGTTGACCTCGTTTACGATTTCGAGGAGTATTTTATAATCGTCATCCGATTGCGTCGTCCTGTCGTTTTCAACTATGATGTTGAGATTGTTGACGTTTTCATCTACATCCATTTCAAGCCTGAGATAACAGGTCTTGTTGGTCGTATATTTGACGACATTTTCAAGAAGCTCGGAAATTATCATTACGACTATGTCGACTTTCTGTTTTTGCTTGAAATCCGGCATGTTCCTGAACATATTGCCGAAAAAATCCCTGTACTTTGAAATGTCGTTCCAGTCCAGTGTGATGAGTTTGTCAAATATTGTTATTGTTTCCATAATCCAATAATATTATATATATTGAATTGATTCAAGAAAAATTAAAATTTTACAGGAATTTTAAAAAAAATTACAAATACCTGGCTGTCAAGGCTGCCAGATGATGATCAAACGCTTTTTATGTTTTCGCTTCACTCAAACAGACGCTTTACAGAGGCCAGCACCCTTTCTGGTTCGAAAGGTTTTACGATGAAATCCTTTGCTCCCATTGAAAGCGCCTCGAACACTATCTGTTTCTGGCCCACAGCGCTCACTATGACGATTTTTGCATCGGGGAATGCGGAGAGAAGATTTTTAAGAGCATCGAGCCCGTTCATTTCGGGCATGGATATATCAAGGGTAAGAAAGTCGGGTTTTAGTTCCGAGTAGAGGTTTACCGCCTCAATGCCTGTGGATGCCTCGCCGACTATCGAGAAGTCGTTCTCGAGTATCGCACGCAGGCGGTGCCTCTTTATTGCGGCATCATCGACAATTATACCTTTGTACATTTTTCCACCTCATTCTTTTTCGATTAACGCAATGTTTATTTCAAGTTCCCCGATTTCGCTGATGAGAGTAAGTGAAATCGTGGGTATCTCGAGAAAATCCAGCATAAGATCGGACGCCATCAATACGGCGGGCGGTGTGAGGTTGATTTTTTTCGTTTCGCCGGCAAGGACTATGCTTGCCTGGCCGGTGATGATATTTGCTATTTCGCTCACCGCGCTGTTTTCCTTTTTTTTTACTTCCACCGGCAGCTTGTTGGGCAGCATTGCCTGTGCAACCTTGTATGCGAAGTTTTGATCCATCGAATATACAACCTGCCCGCTCATTGCGCCGGTAATGCCGAAGATAATAGAAAGCGAGAGGCTCGGCACCGGAGAACTTTTTTTGACAAGATCCTTGCGCGAAAGATGTATGTTCAGTTCCTTCTGAAAAACACTTACCGCGCTTGTTATGAATATATTTACGTACTCAGCTTTCATGATTTCAAACCTCCGGTTTCATCGTTCTTATTACGGGTATTGTGATTGTGAATACCGTGCCCCTGTCTTTCCAGGTTTTCAGCCTGATATGACCGCCCATTTTCCTGACTGCCGAACGAACGGCAGGCAGCCCCACTCCCCTGCCGGATATCATACTCACATTCGATGTTGTTGAAAAATTGTCACGGAAGATAAATGACAAAAGCTCATGGGTAGGCACATGCTCATCGCTTCCTATATAGCCAAGCGTCCTCGCCCTGTCTTCTATTTTCCGGAAATCCATGCCTCTTCCGTCATCGCAAAAATTGAATATAATTTCATCCGCTGATTCCCCGATTTCTATTTCGATTGTACCGGCGGGATTCTTCCCTTTTGATTCCCTTTCGGCAGGGGATTCTAT